>JABSRK010000063.1 GCA_013213915.1 Planctomycetota bacterium | reverse complement strand
CGTCGCCGTAGGTCCACGAGAGCAGGAGCGTCCCGCCTTCGAGGTCCGACTGGATTTCCCTGCGCTGGGCGGCCCCGCGCACGTGCAAGCCAGCGGCGGCCAGCAACAACGCCGTCGGCCCAGCGAGAATACCCACGATGGTCGCGTCCGAGAGGCCGTCTACCGTGGCTGCCTTCTGATCGAGGAAGGACACGATTAGGACGCCGAACAGCGCCAGCTCCGTCAACAGGATGCCCGCCATCACGCACGCCAGCGTCGATGCGCGACCGGGGTTCGTGAGGTCCGGCATCGGCTCGCTCATCGCGAGACCTCGGCGATCGGCGCTGCGTCGCGGTCCAACGCTGCCCCGAACGTCACGTCATGGTGTCCGAACTGCAAGGTACGGGAGGCCGCCATGGGGGCGGAATGGTAACGGCTCACCATCCACGACGCACCTCCACGTCACCGCGAACATTGGCCTGGCAGGCGAGCCGACATGGACGCTCGTCGTCACCTTTGCGCGCCCGCTCGGGCGGCGTCGGGTCGCTCAGTTGATCCGCGCCGCTCTCCACTGTCACGCGACACGTGCCACACCTTGCGCGCCCACCGCAATTCGTGACGCGCGCGAGGGAGCGATACAGCGGAATCTGTTCGCGCAGGCACGCCTCACGGAGATTCGCGTTGTCAGGCACCTCGAACGAGCGCTCGAGATCGGTGAACGTCACGCGCCAGCTCATGTGGCCGCCTGCTCGGCGCGCAGCCAGACGAGGAGGGCGCTGATGTCCGAGGACCCGATCCCCGAGATCCGGGAGGCCTGACCGACATTCGCGGGACGTATGCGGAGGAGCTTCTCCTTCGCCTCGGCGCGCAGGTGCGGAACGTCCGCGTATGGCAGATCCCCCGGCAGGGCCGTGACCTCGGCCTCCGCGCGGCGCTGGATAAACAACTGCTCGCGGGCGACGTACCCCGAATACCGCGCCTCGATGAGCAGCTCTTCCAGGTCGCGAGAGTCGAGCCCGAGGTCGCCGAGGCCCCCCGCAGCGGACATCGCCTCAGGCCACCCGAAGCCGGGGCGGCGCAAGGCGTCCATGACCGTTCCTCCGCCTACGCGGCTGCCCTGCAGCGCCTGGCGGGCCGCGGACCGCCGGAGGACCCGCTCCGACGTCGCCTCCGCCTGCTCGGGATCGAGCAGGCCAACTGACTCGGCCCGCGGCCACAACCGGACGTCGGCGTCGTGGTGGCGCAGCATGAGTCGGTGTTCGGCCAGGGACGTGAACATGCGATATGGCTCGGTGACGCCGCGCGTAACCAGGTCATCGACGAGGACGCCGATGTAAGCCTCGTGCCGACCGAGGACGAAGGGCTGGCCCCCTCCCGCCCGGCGCGCCGCGTTGATCCCTGCGACCAGGCCCTGTCCCGCCGCCTCCTCGTATCCCGTCGTGCCGTTGATCTGGCCCGCGAGAAACAGGCCGTCAAGACGAAGCGTCTCCAGGGTCGGACCACATTCGGTCGGATCGACATGGGTGTACTCGACCGCGTAGCCGTGCGCCGCGAACCGGACATTTTCCAGTGCCGGAATGGTGCGGACGAACGCCTCCTGGGCGTCCGTCGGCAGCGACGTGCTGATGCCGTTCGGATAGACGAGATCCGAATCGAGGCCCTCCGGCTCCAGCCACACCTGGTGGCCATCCTTGGCGGGGAAACGGAAGACCTTGTCCTCGATGGACGGGCAGTAGCGCGGCCCCGGCCCCGTGATGCCACCGGTGAACATGGGCGACCGATCGAGGTTGGCCCGGATCACATCATGGGTGGACGGCCCCGTACGTGTCACGGCGCACTTCACCTGACGCTCAGGGAGCGGCTGCTCGAGGAACGAAAAGGTCACCGGGTTCGGGTCACTCAACTGCGACACCGTACGAGGCCAGTCGATGGAGTCCGCGTAGAAGCGGGGCGGCGTCCCGGTCTTCATGCGCCCTAGCCTAAAGCCCCGCGCGGAGAGCCGATCTGCCAACCGATGGGAGGCTCGTTCGCCCAGCCGCCCGCCCTCCGTACGCTCCTCTCCTACCCAGAGCACGCCACCGAGAAACGTACCCGTCGTCAGGACCACCGCCGCAGCGCGAAACGTCGACCCGTCAGACAGCTCAGCCCCGGTTACGCACCCCCCCTGCACGATCAGGTCCGTCACCTCCCCCCCGATGACCTGAACGCCGGCCGCCCCGACCAGATCCTGCACGGCCGCAGCATAGAGGCCCCGGTCGCACTGGCAGCGCGGTGACTGAACGGCCGGTCCCTTGCTCGCGTTCAGCAACCGAAAGTGGATGCCAGCCCGATCGGCCGCCTTGCCCATGATCCCGCCGAGCGCATCGACCTCCCGCACGATCTGGCCCTTCGCCAGGCCCCCGATCGAGGGATTGCAGCTCATCCGACCTACCGCCGCCACATCAAGCGTCACGAGAGCGGTACGCGCGCCGAGCCGGCTCGCCGCGGCCGCCGCTTCCACTCCCGCGTGGCCGCCTCCGACCACGACGACGTCATAGATCTCAGGGGTGCTTGTCATGGATTCCGAGTCGAGGCCAAGAAAACTGGATCACCAGGAACTATTTCGCCATTTGGCCGTCATTCAAGGAGATGGAGGAACGAGGGTTCCAGCCGCTCCCCTGGCTGGCCATCCGCGTGCCACTGCCCGGAGGAGAGGAACCATGAGCCGTCCCACGCTCTTTACGCTAGCCCTCGCCATGGCCGCACTCAATGCCGCACCAGTCGACGCACAATCCTACAAGGACACCAAGTTCGGCTACTCCATCAAGACGCTCCCCAAATGGAACGCCGTCCCACCCAAGCCGGATGAGAAACATCTGGTCATGAAGTGGGCCTCGAAACGCGAAATCCGGGAGCTGCCCGCCGAGATCCACGTCTACGTTTTCAACCGGAAGACGAAAGGTGGATACGGCGATATCCAGGTCAGTGGCGATGTACCGGCGACCGTCCGGGCGGCGCTCGCGCGCCTCAGCACCCAGAAGTCGTACGCCGCCTTCGTCAAATCCGACATGGAACGCGCAGGGATGTCACTGGTGAAAGGCAAGAAGCTCCGCATCAGGAGCCCCAAGAACCGCACCGTCGAGAGCGCTCTCATGTACGAGACCTCGCGGGAGTCGAGGTTCGCCAAGGGCACCTACAAGATGGCCGACTACTTCGTCCTCGCCGGCGTCGTGACGACGCCCGACTGGGAATACGCGGTGGAGTGTTTCGCCAGCGAGAAGGCCCTCCGCAAGCTCAAGGGCAGCTTCCAGAGCATCATCAAGTCGTTCAGGCTGCTGGACGCGCCCGAAGTCGCTGAACGCCCCGCCTCTGCCGACACCGGCGGGTCCGACGCGCAAAGGAAGCGCGGGGCCCCCGGGGACTATGAACGCACAACGCTGACCGAACGGGAGGAGGCCCGGAAGCGCGCCCGCGAGCAAGTCGCTCGAACCCCCGGCTGGTGGTATCACGAGACGCCCCGCTACATGGTGGTCACCAACTGCGAGAAAAAGCGGAAGCCCTTCATCAAGGACATCGGGCGCCGCCTCGAGGCGATCCGCAACCAGTACGAGAAGGACTTTCCACCGGCCAAGCCGATCAGCGCGGTGTCCATCGTCCGCGTGTGCAAGGACAAGAAGGGCTACCGCGACTACGGCGGGTCGCGCACCAGCGCCGGGTACTGGTCCTCCAGCGCCAAGGAGCTCGTCTTCTATCGCGCCGACAGCACCGACATGCCGCTCATGGTCTTGAACCACGAGGCGTTCCACCAGTACATCTTCTACAGTTGCGGCAAGCTCTCGCCCCACGCCTGGTACAACGAGGGCTACGGCGATTACTACGCCGGTGCGGTCATCCAGGGCAAGCGGATCTCCAAGATCAAGCCGTTCCTGTGGCGTCGCGACACCATTCGCAACGCAGCCCGCAAGGGGACACATGTCCCCATCAAGGACATCATCAAGTACACCCAGCGCGAGTATTACACGAATCCCAAGCTCTGCTACGCCCAGGGGTGGAGCATGATCTACTTCCTGAACACGGCGTTGCCCAAGAGCCATAGGTGGCAGAAGATCCTGCCCACATATCTCAAGACGCTCCAGACGACCAAGGACCGGGAGAAGGCCGTCGATGCAGCGTTCAAGGACGTCGACCTAGACGCCTTCGAAGCCGCGTGGCGCGCATACACCATCCGCGGGACCAAGGTCCGAAAGAGGTAGCTCCGCGTACGGCAACGGGCTCGCGGTGAGACACGGCGCAGCCTGTTCCGTGGTAAAAAGGGGATGGAATTACGTCGCGCCAAAGGAACGCACAATGTCGCACGTTGGCCGCCTGATCCTGACCACAGTCCTCCTCGCCAGCGCAACCGGTCATGTCGCCGCGCAGGCCACCTACAAGGACAAGGACCACCACTACCAGCTCTTCATCCCCAAGAACTGGGAAGGGGTCCCCGTCGAGCTCCGCGACAAGTCGTCGGGAATGATCGCCAAGTGGGCCTTCAAGCGCCCCATGCTAGGCGCCAGCAGGAGCAGCTACCCGGGCCGCATTCATGTTTTCGTCTTCGACCGCTCCAAGAAGAGCAAGGACGACGGCAAGGCACGCCCTGTCGGCGAGTACGACCGCACCGGATTGCTGGGCGCGGCCAGGTCGTTCGAGGCCTGGGTCAAGCGACACCGCGCCGGCTTCCCGGTCGTGAAGCCGAAGAAGAAGAAGGTGCGTGCGCCGAAGGGCACAAAGACGGAGGGCAAGACTTACGAAGGCCGCTGGAAGGGCGCCGGCACGTTCCGCGCATCGACCGACTGGTACTCGCAGTTCCTCGTCGTCACGACCGGCGAGAAGGAATACGTCGTCGAGTGCTACACCGGGGGCGAGGACAGGCTGGAAAAGAGGTACAAGCCGGTATTCAGCCAGATCATCAAATCGTTCAAGCTGATCACGCCGTCGAGAGCGACGGTGAAGCGCCTCGCGAAGGCCGAGGCGAACAAGGGCAAGTTGAGCCCTCGCGAGGAGGCCCGGGAGCGCGCCCGCGCCGACGCGCGACGCGTCAAGGGCTGGTGGATGATGGAGTCGAGGAACTACTTCATCGTCACCAACATGAAGCAGAACAAGAGGCCCTTCGTGGAGTTGATCCGCCGCCAACTGGAGGGAATCCGCAAACTGTACGAAACGGACTTCCCGCCCACCGAAGAGGTCACCGCGGTCTCGATCGTCCGCCTGTGCGACGACATCAAGACCTACTCTGACTACGGCGGACGGAGTGGAACGGGAGGCTACTGGTTCGCCGCCGCCAAGGAGTTGGTGCTCTTCGGTGGTGACAAGAACCTCACCAAGAGCGTCCTCAACCACGAGGCGTTCCATCAGTACATCTTCTATGCCTGCGGCGAGCTCTCTCCCCACTCCTGGTACAACGAGGGCTACGGTGACTACTACGCCGGCGCGAAGTTCTCCGGATCGAAGATCCAGAAGCTCGAGGCCTTCCGCATGCGCGTGCCCACCATCAAGCGGGCGATCAAGCTGGGCACCTACGTCCCGATCAAAAAGATCATCAAGTACGAGCAGAGGGACTACTACTCCAACCCCCAGGTCTGCTATGCCGAGGGCTGGAGCATCATCTACTTCCTCAATCGAGGTTTGTCGTCCAAGAAGCACAAGTGGCACAAGATCCTGCCCACCTACCTGAAGGTGCTTCAGGAGACCAAGGACAAGAGCAAGGCCGTCGATGCCGCCTTCGAAGACGTCGACCTCGACCGGTTCGAGAAGCACTGGAAGGCGTTCACGGCGGACGGCCGTAGGTCCAAGAAGTAGCAATCGTGCCATTCGCTATTCGTCCTCGCACCTGATAGAACGATGATCCTCCCATGGCGTCCGACATCTTCGAAGAGATCGTCCGCCTCCGCCGCGAGCGAGTCCCCGCCGCGCTCGCGACCGTGGTGGCGACAAAGGGCTCGACGCCGGCCAAGGTTCCCACTCGCATGCTGGTCACATTCGGGGGCCGGCACCTGGGGACCGTAGGAGGCGGGTGCGTCGAAGCCGACGTGATCCGCGCCGCGCGGGACGTGATCGACACGGGACAGCCGAAGACACTCAGCTTCCGGCTGGTCGGCGAGGAGGCGGAACGAACCGGTATCGCGTGCGGTGGTATCGTGGACGTGATGGTCGAACCGCTGGAAGAACCGCGGGTTGTCATCGTGGGGGCCGGCCACGTCGGACAGGCGGTTTCGCGTCTGGCTGCCGACGTTGGGCTGGAAGTCACGGTGGTGGACGACCGTCCGGACTTCGCAAACGCCGAGCACTTCCCCGACGCTAGCGAGCTCATCGTGGCCGAACTCGACAGTCTCGCTGACGCGGTAAAAGTCGGACAGCGCTCCGCAGTCCTGATCATGACGCGCGGGCATGCCGAGGATTACGGTGCGCTGAAGTGGGCCCTCGACACATCCGCGGGGTCCATCGGCGTGCTCGGCAGCAAGGCCAAGCGCAAGCGATTCCTCGACGACCTCGTGGCCGAGGGCTACGACAGGGAGCGCCTCGAAACCGTGCACATGCCAGTCGGCCTCGATCTCGGCGCGGAGACGGTGCCCGAGATCGCAGTCTCGATCATCGCTCAGTTAATCGCGTCACGACGCGGCGCGGAGTCAGATGGCTGAATCCCGCGCCCTCGAACCGAAGCTGCTGGCGGCGCTGAGCCGCATCCTCGACGGGTTGCCGGATGCTGGGCCGACACTGCCTGGCCTGCTTGCCTTCTGCGCCCGCCAGCTCGAACCACTCGTGCCCGACGCCCACTCATCGTTCGCCTGCGCGCAGGACGATCCGCGCGCGCTCGTCATACGCACCGTGCCGGATGATCCGGTCGTGCCTCTCCTTGAAGGGGTCATTCTTGTCCCCAACTCCTCCCCCATCCTCAGCCGACTGGAGGCTCACGAGCCGACGCTCGTCGACCTACAGGAAGAGGCCATCTGTGACGCCATGGGGACGCTGGCGACGTCGGGGTTCTGCACCCTGCTCCTGGTGCCCCTGCTCGCTGATGGACAGTTGCTGGGAACCTGGAACCTCGCTTCACGCCGCCATGATGCGTTCGGATCGGCAGAGATCGACCTGCTCAGACACCTGGGAGACGTCATCTCGCTCGCGGCAAGCCGCGCCCACCTCCAGGCACGCGTCCAGCAGCAAACCGAACAGCTGGTCGAATCCGAGAAGCTCGCCGCTGTTGGACGACTGGTCGCCGGAGTAGCCCACGAGCTAGGGGGGCCATTGCAGGCCGTCATCAGCCTCGCAGAGGTGCTTGCGCGCAATCCCGAACGCGACGACCGCCTCGAGTCGGCGAATCGCATCCTGCGCTCGGCGCTACGCTGCCGCGGCATGGTGCATGATCTGCTGACGTACGCACGCAAGCAACCGCACCGCCTCGAGCCCGTTCAGGTCAGTGACGCAGTCATGGACGCGCTCGAACTCGACCGCTTCTCGGACGTCGGCGAAATCCAGGTCCATCTGGAGAAGCCAGACAATCTTCCAGCCGTCATGGCTGACGCGCAGCGGCTGACACAGGTGTTTCTGAACCTGATCACCAATGCGCGCCACGCCACGCCGCAGGACGGCCGCCCCGGACTCGTACGTGTCCAGCTCGAGCAAGTACCGTCCTCCGCCAGCAAGCTCGAGCTGCCACGGGGCACCGCCGTCATCCAGGTCAGTGTCGAGGACCAGGGTCCGGGGGTACCGGAAGAGCTGCACGAAGCCATATTCGAGCCGTTCGTGACGACCAAGCCGCAAGGATCGGGCACCGGACTCGGACTCAGTGTCAGCAAAAGCATCGTGTTGGACATGGGCGGCGCTCTCTACCTTGACACCGCATTCAGCCGAGGCGCGCGGTTCGTCGTCGAGCTGCCGGCCACGAACAGACCGGTGAGTTCCGTCGAAGCCAGGCAGGTCTCTGCGGCCGGCGGTCTGCGCATCCTCCTGATCGACGACGACCGCGAGATCCTCGAAACCTACGAGGTCATCCTCTCCCTCGACGACCACGAGGTGACGTCCTGCGACCGGGCAAGAAAGGCCCTGGAGATCCTGGAGTCGGACACGTTCCACGCGATCGTCTGCGACATACGGCTTCCGGATCTCCGTGGGCCCGAGTTTCTCGAAGAGTTGCACGTCAGAAGCCCGGAACTCGCCGACCGTGTGATCTTCGCCACGGGAGACGTCGTCAATGACGCAACACGAGCCTTCCTGGCATCCGTACCGAACCCGTCGCTCATCAAGCCGTTCCAGGTCGAGGATCTGCAACGCGCCATCGCACAAGTCGCTGACGCATCGCCTGAGCGCGATTGACTAGCGCGAGAAAGAGCGGCGAGTCGGGACCAGGGACGCCAGATCGCCGACCCCGGCGCCACGGCGATCACGTGACGAGGCGGACCCAGTGGATGCCTTCCCGAGACAGGAGGGCCGCGATGGCGGTGTCCGACGGCTCGGCGTCCAGGTTCAGGACGGCAAGGGCCTCGCCGGTCTCGCTGTTTCGGCCGACGCTCATGTTCGCGATGTTGATGCCCTCGTCCGCGAGCACCGTGCCCAGGTGGCCGATGATGCCGGGCGCGTCCTTGTTCGCGCACCAGAGCATTGGTCCCTCAGGAATCGCATCGATGTTGAAACCGAACGCGCGGACCACTCGCAAGTTGTGCGTGCCGAAGAGGGTGCCCGCGAGGTTCAAGCAACCGTCCCCGTGCTGGACTTCAACCCGCAGCAACGACTGGAACGACTTGTGGGCCGGACGTTGCGCCGACGAGAGCCGGATACCCCGCTCCTCGGCGAACAGCGCAGCGTTGACCGGATTCACCCGATCGCCTCCGAAGCGACGCAGCAAGCCGAGCAATACCTCCGTAGTCAGCGCTTCCTGCGGGCAGAACGACGCGATCTCCCCAACCAGCGTGAGATCGACCTGACGAATCCCGTCGCCCGACAGCGCCGACGCCAGCCAACCGAGACTCCGCGCCAATTCCGCCCACGGTTGGACTTGCGCCTTGAGTGCCGGATCAAGGCCGACAACGTTGACGGCGTTCTCGATCAGTCCCTCGGTCAGGTAACGGCCGACCTGTGACGCGACCGCGTGCGCGACCCCGGCCTGCGCCTCAGCCGTACTCGCTCCCAGGTGCGGGGTGGCGATGACGGCCGGGTGCGCGACGAGCCCGCTGCCCTCAGGCGGCTCTGATTCGAATACGTCGAGAGCGGCGCCGGCCACATGACCGGCCTCGATGGACTCGAGCAGCGCGGCCTCGTCGATGATGCCCCCGCGCGCGACATTGAGAACCCGCAGTCCAGGTTTCGCCGACGCCAGGAGCGACGCATCGACCAGGTGGTGCGTGGCGTCGGACAGGGGGACATGCAGGGTGAGGAAGTCGATTTCCTTTACCAGATCCTCGAGCGACCGCAGCTCGACGCCCAGATCTTCGGCGACCTCGGCCGTCGTCAGCGGGTCGTACGCGAGCACGCGCATACGCATGCCGCGCGCACGGGTCGCGACCTCACGCCCGATGCGTCCGAGTCCGACGATACCCAGCGTCTTGCCGGTGAGTTCCGTACCCTGGTAGACCTTGCGGTCCCATCTACCGGCACGGAGGCTCGCCGCGGCCTGAGGAACGCTGCGAGCGAGTGACGTCATAAGAGCGATCGTATGTTCAGCCGCAGCGACGGCGTTGCCGCCAGGGACGTTCATGACCACGACGCCGGAACGTGTCGCTGCGTCGATGTCGATGTTGTCCACGCCCGTCCCGGCACGCCCGATTACGCGCAACGCGGGCGCAGCGGCGAGGAGGCCTGGGGTGACCTTCGTCCGACTACGCACCAAGAGCCCCTGGCAAGGCTCGATCTCCAACGCCAGCTCCTCGGCGGAGATACCAGCCCGGTCAAGGACTTCGATATCACACTTCCGAAGGGGCTCGAGCTGAGCCGAATCAAGGGAATCGGCGACCAGAACGCGCAGGGACTCCGTAGGCATGTTCGAATCTTGCGACGCCGGCGACGGGTGATCAAGCTCGAGGCCCGAGATACTCGAAGGCCCGGCCACGGGGCCACCTTGGTAGCACTCGCGGCCCCTTGCTACGCTCAGGACCTGGGGGAGGCTCTCGGCCATGCGACTCGACTCACACTCCTGGTTCCGCACCGACCCAAATCAGGTCAAGACGGCCCTCGACGAGCTGATACTCGCCGACGGACTCGACGTCATCTTCGACCCCGCCGCCAGTCACGGCGCCTGGATGGTCGACGCGCGAGACGGGACCGAGTATCTCGACCTCTTCAGCTTCTTCGCCAGCTTGCCGATCGGCTTCAATCACCCAGGCCTCGAGGACGAGACGTACTGTGCCAAGCTCGCACAGGCCGCTCGCGTCAAGCCGACGAGTTCAGACATCTACACTCAGGCGATGGCCGACTTTGTGCGGACTTTCTGCACAACCCTGCCTCCAGCGTTCAAGCACCTGTTCTTCATCGAGGGCGGCGCGCTGGCCGTCGAGAACGCGCTCAAAGCCGCGTTCGACTGGAAGGTCCGCAAGAACATCGCCGCCGGTCGTCCCGACTCCCTCGGCACCAAGGTCATCCACTTCAAGTGGGCATTCCACGGGCGGTCGGGCTACACGCTATCCCTCACCAACACATTCGACCCCAGCAAGACTCAGTACTTCCCACGATTCGACTGGCCTCGAATCGAGGCACCAGGCCTCCACTTCCCCGTGGACACAGCATCCCTCGAAGCGGCGGAAGCTGCGGAAACGAGGAGCCTCGCGGAGGTCAAGGCGGCTATCCAGGCCAACCCGAACGACATCGCCGCTCTCATCATCGAGCCGATCCAAGGCGAGGGCGGCGACGTCCACTTCCGCCCCGAGTTCTTCAAGAAACTCCGCGCGATTGCCGACGAGGAGGAGTTCATCCTCATCTTCGACGAGGTCCAGTCGGGCATGGGGCTGACAGGGCGCTGGTGGGCCTTTGAGGACATGGGTGTCGAGCCGGACATCTTCTCCTTCGGCAAGAAGACCCAGGTCTGCGGCATCGCCGCCACGGACCGCCTGAACGAAGTCGACTCCGTATTCCAGGTGTCCAGTCGCATCAACTCGACGTGGGGCGGCAACCTGGTCGATATGGTCCGCTCGGAGCGGTACATCCAGCTGATCACGGAGCAACGGCTCCTCGACAACGCGAAGGCCGTCGGCAAGTACGCCCGCGATCGTCTCACGGATCTGGCGGCCTCACACGCCAACGTGGACAATGTGCGCGGTCGAGGGCTGATGTGCGCCTTCGACCTCCCGGACAACGCTACCCGCGAACGGGTCAAAGAGAACCTCCTTCAGGAGCAGAAGGTCATCATGCTGGCATCGGGCCAGCGCAGCCTGCGATTCCGTCCCGTGCTGGACTTCACGCAGGCCCACGTCGATGAGGCGATCACGCGGATCGATCGCGCATTGCAGAGCACCTGAGAGATCACCCATGATCCGAAGCATCGTCTCCATCCAGTTACTCGTCGCCATGTGCACGGTGCTCACCGCGCAGGGCGACGGAGGCGCCGCGGAGAAGGCAAGCCAGGAACAACGCACGGTGGAAGCTCTCCGGTCGCTCTCCCGCGCCGAGGTCCAGAAGATGGAGGCTGTCTTCCAGGACCAGCTCGACAACGGCCTGCGCATCCTGCGAGACACCCCCGCCAACGCGGACACCGAAGCGGCGGCAGAGATCCGCAAGGGGCTCGCGCCGTGGGCCAGCGTGTTTCCCCAGCGGTTCATCGACATCATCGTGAAATCGGAGGAACAGCCTGACCTTCGCGCCCATCTCGTTGACACCCTGACATTCGCTGCGTCACCCGAGGCCGCGGCGGGCCTGGCCAAGCTGATCGGCAGCGGCGACGAGTACCTCGACATGATCTGCGTCCAGGGCATCGGGTTCATGTCCGCGGCCGCGGACGATGCCCGCAAGACCATCGTCGCGCTCGCGCGAACGACGGAATCGGACAAGGTCATGGGCGCGGCCCTCATCGCAATGGCGCGGCTGGGGTGTCCCGAAGCGGCAGCGCTCGCCCGTGCGACGATCGGGGGCGAGGCCTACTCCCCTGAGGTGAAGGCGCGCGCCGTCTCGGCGCTGGCGATCACCCAAGATGACCCTCGCGCCGACGCGCGCCTCGCTCGCAAGCTCGGCCAGGACAAGAACACACCCAAGGTCCTGCGACTCTCCGTGCTTCGGGCCCTGGGGCGGTACGACAAGAACGCCGACGGGCGGCGACTCCTCCATGACGCCCTCGCGGAAGAGGACGCAGACATCATCCGCGCGGCGCTCTTCGCGCTCAAGCGGGTCGCTTCAAAGGAGTCGTCGAAGCTGCCCCTCTTCAAGCTCGTCAGGACAATGGAAGTCGATCGCGACCTGCGGGAGTCAGCCGCGCGCATCCTCATGAGCCTCGGCTCAAAGGACGGCGCTCGCCACCTCGCCGATCCGCTCAAGCGCACCGCCGACGGAGAGCGCGGCAACGCCCGTCTGCAACGGACCGCTGCGGACGCATACTACGAACTCCGCGACTACGACGACGCCATCGTGTACTACCGACGCGCCTTGACCGCGTCAAGCCCAGCGCGCAAGTATCAGTACCACGTCGCCATCTCTCGGTGCCACGCCCGGACCGGAGATTTCGACAAGGCGGCGGCGGAACTCAAGAAGGCTGGTTACGACCGGTTCAACAACTTCGATGATGACCCCGCCTTCAAGAAGATGCGCGCGCATCCGCGGTGGGCGCCGCTCTTCGACGACGGAGATCGCGACGGGGAGTAGGAAGCGGCCCCTACTTGCCGCCCACGACGGCGTCCGCGGCATCAAACGGACTTTTGCGGTCTGATGCCGGGCTCAGGATCCGCACGGTTTCCAGCACCTCGATGAACGCTGGGAGCGCCTTCGGGAACTCCGGTTCCGGAGCGGCGCACAGGATGACGAACGCGTGCCCATGTCCGTCGAGGACGATCGCACCCAGCGTCCTGACATGGGTGCCACGTCGCATGCACGCGACTTCGAATCGGAGCCCCTTGCGATCTCCGACCCTCGCGGGATGCGGCCCCTCGACACGCATGTCCTCCGCGTGGCGCTCCATACGCGCGATCACCCGCATAGCGACCCCGTCCTCGGTCGCGTCAGCGGCGACATCATCCAGGTGCAGAACGTCGACGGTCGCGCGCAATCCGGGGCGCAACATGGATATGACCGCGCCTCTTGCCTTGCCAGGAGTGACCTCCCACGCCAAATCCGGACGCAGAGCGCGGAAGCCTGTGGGCTCGTGAACAAGCTCAAGACCGAGGTCCTCACCATCGGGGATATCATCGCCCCGGACATAGCCCATGACCTCCTGCTCCGGAGCGTTGAGCGACACGAGGTGTGTCGATCCAAGCTCTTCACGAATCACATGCCCGGACATGTCGAACCACGTCTCCAGTGATTTTTCCCCCTCGAGGCGACGCAGCACGAGCACGTCGCGGATGCGTCCGCGCAGAGTGATGCGCTCGACGCGCCGCTCGACCCCCATGCGCCCAAAGTCCACCGCTCGGGGACGGAACACCCTGAACACCGGATAGGCCCCCTCGGGGGGCGGCTCGCTCGCGAGACGACGGAGGAGCATTCCAGGAAACTGGACCCCGCGGCGGAACAACGCCGTCCCCTCGTGGAGTTGCCCACCTCTACGTTCCTTCATTACGAGGGACAGCCCCTCCCGCACGCCGTCCACCGTACGCCCGGACGGGCCGCTGGACATGCGATGGCTGAACCCGATCGGATTCAGCTCCGCGTCCACGCACTCGCCGATCGCCAGGTCGACGTCCGGGCGCGCACCGGGACACCGCATGAACACCAGCCGATCTTCGAGGGCGTACACCGGGACTCCCTCACGGGCCTGGCGCCGGATGGAAGTCTTGCGGTAGCCAACTCGCTTCCCATTCCTGTAAAGGAAGTGGAAACTGTCGTGATCGGGGAATCGCGAAAGCGCCAGCAACGACTTCCTGGCCGCAGCGAGTTCCGGGTTTCGAGCGACCTTGATCTCCGCAATTTGACCGCGGCTGAGTTCCATGC
>JABSRK010000629.1 GCA_013213915.1 Planctomycetota bacterium | reverse complement strand
CGAGAACACCGACAGGCAGGTTGGCGTTGACGGCGATGCTCCACTGACCGTTTGCGTCCGTTTGCGCGAATGCATTCCACGGGTTGTTGGGGGCGAGGGTACCGGTCGCGTCAATGAAGAACGTCGCCAGACCGAGGTTGATGTCCACCGTACCGGTACCCAAGGGAACGCCGCCGATGGCGGCGGCCGGGGCGATGGCACCGATGACGCCGGAGTTGGCCAAGCCGCTGATCTCCATGGACAGACTGCCCTGGACGCCGGTGGTGACCAGGGACGTCATGCCGGAGCCCGTGCCGTTCACAGTGAAGTCGTTGTACAAGGGGGCACCGGTTGATTGCCCGGCGACGGGCAGCGCAATGGCGAGCAAGAAGAGCGAGACGATGGCGATTCTCATGTTCCAGATTCTCTGTAGGAGACGGGGAAGCTGTGGGGTCAGAAACGGACGCCAAGCATAAGCCCTCTGGCCATTCCTGACGCGAGAAAATAGAGGGGGGGGCGGGAGGCACCAGGGTTCAAGCCGGATGGTGTCGGTGACGCACGTATAGCCCTATCGCATGGAGAGCATGGTGATGGCCACGGTCGCGACAGCCGTGACCATCACGAGTCCCACGAGCACGAAGTCGCGGGCGCGGTAGCCGCCGGGACCCATGACGATCACGTTGCACTGGGCGAACGGTGTCACGAAGTTGCAGCTGCAGCCGTAGGCGACGGCCAGCAAGGCGTCACGGGGTTCGATCCCGATTCTCACGGCAGCTACCACGGCGACGGGGGACATGATCGCCGCGGCCGCGGCGTTACTCGATAAGTTGGACATGAGCCCCGCCACAAGGAGGAGGGCGGCGTGTACGGCGGCAGGCCCGAAGACGTCGTGGAGATCCATGCACCAGCCGGCCACGGCGCTCGCGATGCCCTGTTTCTGGAGCGCTACGCCGAGGGGCAGGGTCCCGGCGATCAGGCACAGAACAGTCCAGTCGATGCTCTTGAGCACCGAGCGCCGTGCGATGCAGCCCGTGGCCACCATGAGAATGGCGCCGCCGATGGCGCTGATGGGAAGCGGGAAGTTGAACAGAAACGTGGGCAGGATGGCGATGAGGAGCAGGGCGAACGCGAGCGGTGCCCTTGTCACGTTCTCGTCCTGTGAGTGGTCGGTCAGGAGCACGAAGTCACGTTGCTCACGGAAGTCCCTCATGCTGCGCGCATCCCCCGCTACCAGGAGTGCGTCCCCCAGTTCGAGGGGGATATCGGAGAGGCCGGCATGGACGGGTTCGTTGCGCCGCCACAGCGCCAGCACGTTCACGCCGTACTTGTTGCGGAAGCGAATCTCGCGCAGCGTGTGCCCCAGGTCGTCCGAATGCGGCGCCACCGCCGCCTCGCCGACGGTCAGCCCCTTGGCCAGCAAGGACCGGAGCGTGCGAGGCTCCAGCAGCCCCATCTGGACGCTCTCGGCTTCCGCCAGGCGCCACAGGGCCTCATCCGCCCCGTCCACGAAGACGCGATCTTCCGGTTGCAGGACCAGATCCGGATGCGGTGCCAACCATGTGGACGTGACCGCACCGGGTCGTCGAACCAGGAGCATCTCGACGCCATACGTTCGCAGGTTGGCTTCGGCGACCGACTTTCCGCTGATACCCGAGGCTTTGTTCACGCCGATCTCGACCAGGCGATCAGGCAGGCGATAGAACCGGGCCGCGTCCTCCGGGGAGCGACCGTGCCGAT
>JABSRK010000628.1 GCA_013213915.1 Planctomycetota bacterium | reverse complement strand
AGACCAAGAGTTGCAGATTCCCCCGCTGCCGAGCCACCCGCATCGGCCGCGGTGCGTCACCCTCGGGTAGGACCACGAAGTCCCGGACGTCTGCGCCCTGGATACCGACCTCGGCGGCGATCGACTCAAGGGACTCGCCCTTCCCATGGAGGATGCCGGCCACCTTGGCGTAGATCTGCGACTGCTCATGCGCGAGAGGGTGTGGTTCGGCCTTTCTCCAGCCGCGCTTGTTGATCTCGATCCACATCCGCTTCGCCTGCCAGTCGTTGTACACCCCCGCGCGATGGCCAGCCTTTACCAACGCAGCCACGGACATGCCCCACTTTCGCTTGAGACGGAAGAGCGCGGGGAAGGACGGCGTCCTCGGGAGCTCCTTCCGGAGCACCCGCGGCGGAGCCAGGAACGCTGAGGCAAACCTGTGCGCTTGAGTCTCCGCCTCCCGGCCCACAGGCTCTACGTGCCGATGCATGACCAGATGCCCAAGCTCATGTGCCGCATCAAAGCGGCTACGCTCGCCGCTCTTGGAGCTGTTGAGCAGAACGTAAGGCGCATCCCCGCCCCGGAAGCAGAACGCGTCCACTGCAGTCAGGTCCTCGGTGAGTCTGAAAACCCGAATTCCGTGAGCCTCGAGGACGTGGAGAACGTTCTTGATCGGCCGGTCACCTAGGTTGTAGCGGTCGCGGACATAGGCTGCGGCAGCCTCTGGTGTCAGTTGATCGGGGCCTTCTTCGTTGACGTCCAGCTCGGGAACATCCGGAGCGGGAAGGTGGAACCGCTCCGCCACGACCTGCGCCACGATCGACGCCATCACGCCAGCGGCCAGGACGCTTGCTCGGTCGCGCGCCCGCAGATCATGCCTGGACCGGAAGCTCGCCCGCTCCCGTCCGTCGGCGAACTCCTTGGACAGGAGGTCCACCGGTGGGCCGTAGAAGAACTTCGGCGCAAACCTGAGCGCCAGAGCCAGCTCCTTCACCGTCCGATCGTCGGGGACGGTGTCACCCTTCTCGTAGTTCCTCACCGTCCGGGAACTGCGACCGGTCCGCTTCGCGAGATCCAATGCTGTAAGGCGGCGACGCTCTCTTGCGAGGGTCAGCCGCGTTCGCTCGAAGGGCATGAGCTCACCGCTCTGCGATCGGGATGTCCAGGTCACCCTCGCCGCCGCCGTCCTCGTCGTCGACCGGGATGTCCGCAAGGTCTACCACACCGAGCGGAACTCGTTCTACGCACTCGAACACCGTGTCGAGACCTTCCGTCTTCATCCCGTCAGGGACGGCGAGTTCGGAGTAGACCTTGTCGCCCTCACAGTAGACCACCCACAGCACCAGAAGGGGCTCCGGCTCCTTGATGGCCCCGCCCCCAAAGAGGTCGACGTTGGTATCGAGCTGGGCTTCGTTGCACTTGACGCGGCGCAGAGTGGATGGGCCTCGGCGACGCGTGCGCAGCGGCCCGAGCTCCTTGCGACCATTGCTTGCGGTGCCGGACACGGTGACGACCACGTAGAGACCGTCCCGGTGCTGGATGCCCTCCTGTCCCTGGCTCGAGTAGTACTGCCAGGCTTCCGGGTCGGCCAACCTCCGCAGGTGCGCCGTGCGCTCGGCCCATCGGAACGTGCCGATGAAGTTCGCCGGATGCTGAGAGGTCACCACCAAGTCCTTCTGGGACTCGGTCGCTTGGATGGCCTCATGCAGCACGGCCTCGGGCAACAAGTCAAGTAGAGCAGGGACG
>JABSRK010000627.1 GCA_013213915.1 Planctomycetota bacterium | reverse complement strand
CAGGGCATCTTCGGCGGTAACGGACTCGTGGAGATTTTCTCCGGGGCGACCGGCGCCTATTTGACGGAATACTCCGGTGCCGTCGGCGTGCCCTCCAACTTCGGTATGGCCCTCGCGACCGGCGGCGACGCCGACGGGGGCGGGTTGAGCGACCTGCTCGTGGGAGCGCCCTCCCAAGGAGTAGGCGGAGAGGTCGTCCTGATCTCGTCGGAGACGTGGTCGGTGCTCACGACCATCCCTAGCGCTGGACCGGTCTCGCTCACGGGGCAAGCCCTCGCCTTCATTGGCGATCAGAACGGTGACGGTCGGTCTGAGTTCGCCGTGGGTTCTCCGAGGTACGATCTCGCGACCGGAGAGACGGACGTCGGCCGCGTCGGCATCTGGTCCTACGCAAACAACACCCTCACGGAGCTCGCCAGCGCTACCGGCGCTACGACGAGCGATGGCTTCGGCTTCAAACTCTGCCCCATCCGCGACATTACCGGGGACTCGCTTCCCGATCTCCTCCTGAGCGCACCAGGCGTGGACAACCTGTCTCAACCCTCCGGGGTCGCGACAGACGCAGGAGCGGTCTACACCTACTCCTTCTCCAACGGCGCCCTCTCCAGGGTGGCGACGATGCCTGGAACACGTTCCGGCGACCGCTTCGGCGAACTGCTCACCAGGCGCGCCCTCGAGGTCGGTCCAGTCAACGGGCCTCGTTACCTCGCAGGCGCCTATTACGGTGGCGCCAACGGACTGGGCTACGCGGTGCTCGTGAACGCGAGCCTGCCTCCCCTCGGCAGCTACTACTGCGAGGGCGCGGCGACGAGTTCGCCTTACCGGGCATCGATCTCCGCGTTCGGTTCGACGAACACGAGCTCGACTACCCACGGTCTACGACTCCTCGCAACCGGTGTCCCCGAGAATCAGTTCGGGATCTTCTTCTACGGCACGAACGAGATCCAACTCCCCTTCGGCGACGGGTTCCGCTGTGTGGGCGGCGCAATCAACCGCCTCCCGATCATGAACGCGGGCGCTGACGGTCGCATGCAGCTCGACGTCTCCTACCCCAACACCCCCATCGGTTGGACGATCCAGGGCGGCATGACCCGGCGCTTCCAGTGCTGGTTCCGTGACACCTCCGCCGGTCCCGGTCATTTCAACCTGAGCGACGCCGTCACCCTCACGTTCCAGTAGGAACCAAGGCACGAGACGAACAGGGCGGCGCGGGGAACTCCCTCGCGCCGCCCTCCTTATTGGAGAGCGGTCAGTCCGATTCGTCGCTCTTCGTGTACTCCGCCGGGAGGCGGCAGGCGGCGGAGACCTCGTAGCGGTGGTTGGCGAAGGTGCGGTAGGACCAGTCGAAGAGTTGGGAGATACCCGGGATCACTGAGAAGAGGTAGAGCGGCCAGAGGGGCCAGGCGTGACGCATCACGTGGCGGTAGACGTCAGGGCCCTTGATCACCTCGCCGGTCGCGAGGAGGAGCAGCAGGTCTTGGAGGAGCTCCTCCTCCGGCATGTCGATGCGCCCCTTGACCCAGTCGGCCTGCAGCGGGGCGAAGCCGAGGTCCTGGCGGGCGAGGGTCGAGGACCAGAACGGGACCCACTTGCTGCAGACGCCGCACGAGCCGTCGTAGAGGATCCAACCCCTGAGGTCTTGGTGCGCCTTCGTCATGTCTCGATCCTCACGCCCGGGTAGACCTTCACGGGAGAGCCGTCCGCGTAGAACACCGAGGACGGCTCGCCGG
>JABSRK010000626.1 GCA_013213915.1 Planctomycetota bacterium | reverse complement strand
GCAGGCGCCGCCCCGGAGCACGTACTGGTTGCACATGAACTTGCCGTTGTACTCGCCGATGGCGCCGGCAGGCGGCTCGTAGTGGGGGTAGGGCTCGTAGGGGCTGCGGGTCCACTCCCAGACGTCCCCGAAGAGCTGGGCCGGGCCCGCGGCGCTCGCCTCGACGTCGAGCTCGCTCGCGTCGGCCTCGAAGCGGTGGGTCCAGGCCAACGCGAGCGCGAGCCCGCCCAATTCCTCGAGAACCTCCTTAGAGGTCAGTGCTCGCGACTCAAATTTGGGGGCTTCCTTGAATTGCCGGACGGATATGGAATCCATTTCCGCTGCGTTTACGTGAGTACGTAGTGCGCCAGCGAATTCATCTCCCAGTACTCTGTTTGCAGCGTCCGCTAGCGATTCACCCTTTGCTACGAGGTCGAGGTAGCCGGCAATCAGTTCTCCCGACTGTCTTCGCCGCATCTCGCCGACCCTGATGAGGTGGGCGATTGCCCAGGATTCCGCTCCGAACATCTCGCGCTCGAGGCGCGACCACCGGCTCAGATCCTGTGCCGACAGGACCTTTCGAACGGGGACCCATGTCCGTTCGCGCAACAGTTGCAGGTGGTCGGGCTGGAGAATGCCAACTTCTGTCCGCCCCGCCCGGATGACCAGGGTGGAGGCCAATTGAGCGAGTCCCTCGTCATACCAGGCCGGAAGGCGCAGCATGCCAGCCCCTCTCAGGAGGCGTTGCGCGTACTGGAGCCGCAGTTGCGCTGTCGCGTCGCCCTGCCATCCACCGCCGGTGCGAAGGACCAGAATGTCGCCGCGCATGCGGGGAATGAGGTAGCTCGACTGACCACGAACCCTGAAGGGACTCCCAATCCTGCGGCCGTCGAAAGCGAAGATGCGTGTGCGAACCGGCGGGTTGGGGATCGCACGGCCCAAGAGAAATTCGACGGATCTGCGGAAGACCTCGATGTCCTGCGCGAGCCGGGTCGTATCTTCTTCTTCCAGCGAACTGACGATGTCATAGTGGGTGGTTTGAACTTCCACCCAGCTCCGATCGTGCAGCCGGGTCGTGACGCACCCGACCAGCAGCACCGAGAGCGAGAAGACCAACACGACGAGACAGCCGGATTGGAGGCGGTCAGATGCCCCCATCGCACTTCCGAGGGGCTGCCACTCCCGCTTCACGCCGTTCGCTACCCCCATCTCCATCGTGCACATATTCTAGAGCATCGTGTTCGGAGCGCGGGACTCGGGTAATGGAATCCCGTCCGCCTGGAGCAGGGCACGTTCGTGAGATTGCCGAAAATGGCATGCCGCCGTCAGGCTCCACACCACGAAAGCCGGGCGGTAGGCAATAGCCGAAAACAACCGAGTCGCTCGGCTAGAAGTCGCCGATCGGCCTCTGGAATGTGTATTCCAACGGGGCGTAGAGAAACATATCCCAGGCCTCCGAGAGGTTTCCGCTTGGGGCGACAAATGGCGCACTGGCCACGAAGAAAACCGAACCAGCGCCAGCCGCGATCACTCCAAGCGGACGCAGCACCGCGAGATCGAACGCGCCTTTCGCGATGTTGGCGGCGCCGGCCAGCACACCGCCCGGGGTTTCGACGGGAGCCTCGATCACAGGAGCGCCGCCCGCGGCTTGCACGGGCGGCGCGAATAGTACAGTAATGGCCAAAGATGCCAGCAGGGCCGGACACCCCGAAGTGCCGGATGGGCGGGGGAGAAATCCCCCGTGCCCACCG
>JABSRK010000625.1 GCA_013213915.1 Planctomycetota bacterium | reverse complement strand
CAGCGACCTCGCATCGCTTCAGTGCCGAGCGGTGCGGGGCGGCGACACCTACGTGATCAACGGCCAGAAGATCTGGACGACGCTGGCGCACTCGGCTCAGTGGATCTACATGATGGTCCGCACCGATCCCGAGGCGCGAAAGTACCGGGGCATCACGTGCCTGCTGGTACCGATGACCACGCCGGGGATCGCCACGGCGCTCTCCTTCGAAAGCAGCGCCAAGAACAGCATCGTGGCGTGGAGAACCCACGTGACCGCCCCCCCCCGATCCAACGCTCGAAAGAAGAGCAACAGTGACGAGGTCGACAGGACCACACACAAGCCCTCGGCCGCCCCGACCTGCGTCGCGACGGCTTCCGTAGAGACCGGGTGGACGGCGAGGATCAGCGCACCGACAAACGCCCACCGTCGCGCGTTTCTAAGTCCGTCGAGGATCGCGAGCAGCAGCGTGAAACGCAGCACCACCCCCACGAGGTGCAGCAACACGTTGCCGAGGTTGACGGGGGCCGATTCTTGCGCACGCAACGCCTCCTCCGTTGTCATCGCCCGCAAGGACGCAAGCCACAGGAGCGGGAGAGGCCGGTACAGGCCGCCCCTGGTATCGACCTCGGCCGCGTCCCTGGCGTCCACGTTCCACCAGTCGGTGGTGAACATCGCCCCCAGTTGAAACTCAACGACGCGCTGGTCCTCCATCAGGAAGTAGCGGGAATCCAGCGTGAACTTGAAGGTGGTGACGCGCGAGAAGAGGGCAAGCACCAAAACCGCGAGCACGGCAATCGAGCACCAGTACGGGGACAGCGCGGGGCGCGACCCGGTCTGCGGCGGAACGCGGAGCATGGGCCCATGTTGGCACGCGCGTACCTCATGGTCCACTGACCGACTTGATCCGTGGCGCCTGCCGTCAGGTAACGCCGAAGGTGGCGCTCGCCGACACACCCCCGGTGGTCACCGTGACCTCGATCTCACCATCGAGTCCACCGTCAGGGACACCAAAGCAAACCTCGAACGACCCGTGCTCGTTTGACGTGCACGTGGAGCGTAGAACGACACCGTTCAACTCCACCGTAGCGCTGACCGCGCCCGCCGAACTGCCGGGCGCGTTGACGAAAACGCAAGCGGTCGTTCCCGCCGCAATGGGTCCCGCGCTTGAAATGTTGATGCCGCCCTGGCCGGATGCAATTCCGGACAAGGAGCACGCTGCCACAAGCACAAGCAGCACCCTCAGGGATCTCGAATACGGTGGCACAGTGAGATTGCTCTGAGAACAGGGCCGAACCGGCACGACTCGGCCGGACCCCGACGCCCGGACCCATACCCGGTTACGCGGAGCCCCCAGCAGGAGGGGTCTATTGTAGGAAAGCCACACGAGCGGAGTCAAAGCCCCGTGCCGACAACCTGCCAAAAATCTGCCGACAGCGACCCCCTCCTCAGGGGCCATCAGGCGACCGGGCCCTCTGCATGACGTCCAGGTGGTGGCCCCCGCCAGCCGGTCAGTCCACGAACCGGATCTCGTCCTCTTCCGGGACAAATGCGCCTTCGCGCTCGAGTTTTTCCTGGCAATCGATGCAATATTCGGCGAACGGAAGCGCCTCCAGCCGTACGAACGGAATCGATTCCCGGCACTCGGCACACTGCCCGTAAGTGCCGCCGTCGATCTTCTGCAGGGCGTGGCCGACGAGCTGGATCTCGCGGGATTCGCGGACTCGCGTATCGATCGCGAGCTCCGTGTGCTGCG
>JABSRK010000624.1 GCA_013213915.1 Planctomycetota bacterium | reverse complement strand
GGCCTCGGCCACACCAGGCGTGGTGCCGCCCGCGGTCGTGGCGCCGGGCAGCCACATCTTGAAGTAATAGCCTTGGCGCTCGACGATACCCTCCGTGGAGGAGTCGGCGACGACGCCTCCAAAGCCGGTGGGCAGGATCGGCGGGTCAAGCTCGTCGTCCACGGACGTGCTAACGGCCGGGCCGGTAGTGGTGTAGATGCGCATGGGCACCATCCCCGAGAGTTCGCCGAAGTAGCCGAATTCACCGCCGCCGTCGGCGTCGGTGTCCACGGCGACAGACGACTCGAGTTGGTGCTGCGCAGAAGCGATCGAGCGAAGCGTCGATACGGCGGCGTTCTCGTTGGCGGAGAGGCGCGCACTCATCAGCTTCGGAATCGCGATAGCAGCGATGATCGCGATGATGGCCACCACGATCATGAGTTCGATCAGGGTGAAACCTGAATTCTTGGCGTACCGTTTCATTTTGTTCCTACTCGGTTCCTTGCTTTGGTCCCAGGAGAACGCCCGGCGTTTCGCGGAGTTCCCCGACATGTTGAGCCTGTTCCAGAATCAGGACACAGGCCCGGTGGCCCGTTCCCTCCCGCGCTCGGATGTGTTCGGACCACGACCCGCCGGGACACTCCTTGTATCGGCCGACTCCCCCGGAGCTCTTGAGCCATGGTGCGGCTGTTTTTTGCCGCCGGGAGGCCTTCTCGTCGCCCTCCTGGCCCTAGCCGCCGTTGCCCAGCTCGCCGATGAGCTCCAGGATGGGTAGAAAGACCGACAGCACGACCGTACCCACGATGCCCCCCATGAAAGTGATCATCAGGGGCTCGATCAGGCTCGTCAGAGACTTGATCTGGGCCTTTACCTGGTCGTCGTAGAACTCGGCGATCTTCTCCAGGAGCTGCTCAAGGGCGCCTGAGCGCTCACCGATAGCGATCATGCGAGTGACCATGGGTGGAAAAACGTTCCCCCTGCTCAAGGGTTCGGAGAGCAGATCGCCGTTGCGAACACTCTCTCTGGCATTGCGCACGACGCGACAGATGACCAGGTTCCCCGCGGTGTTCGCGACGATATCCAGAGTGCCCATGATCGGCACACCCGAGCGGATCAGGGTCGAGAAGGTGCGTGAGAAACGCGCCAGGGCGACCTTCCGCGCCAGCGGGCCAAAGATAGGCACTCGCAGCGCGAGCGCGTCATAGATGTACGCCCCACGCTTGGTCTTCTTGGCGAGCGCGAGAGCGCAGAGAGCCGCCAAGCTCATCCCCATGATGTAAACCCACTCGGCGCGTAGCACGTCCGAGATCTTCAGCACGTTTGAGGTGAGCGGGTTCAACTCGACCCCCATCCCATCGAAGACCTCACGAAAACCGGGCACGACCCCGATCATGAGGAAGGCCGTGATGGACATCACCAGGAACAGGGAGATCACCGGATAGGTCATGGCCGCCTTGATCTCACGCTTGAGGTGCTCGGACGCCTCGACGTACTCCGCGAGGCGCTCGAGGATGACGTCCATCTGGCCGGAAGCCTCGCCGGCCTGGACCATGCTCAGGTAGAGCGGACTGAAGACCTTCGGGCAGGTCCCCATCGCCGCGGAGAGGTCCTGCCCGCCGCGAAGCTCCGCCACGATCCGGTCGCAAGTGACCTTCATCCCCTTGCTCTCGGCCTGCTCTCCCAGGATCTCCAGCGACTCCAGCAGAGACAGGCCCGCGCCGATCATCGTCGCCAGCTGGCGCGTGAACACGACCAGCTCCATGTGCTT
>JABSRK010000623.1 GCA_013213915.1 Planctomycetota bacterium | reverse complement strand
ATCAAGAACAGCGGAATTGGGAACGGTGCGGTGGAGTGGGGCAAGGCTCGGCTAGTCGTCGAGAATGGTGGTGAGTCGATCGCGCTGTACAACGGTTACACCGAGATGGGGCAGGGACTCCTCACCGTGCTGATCCAATTTGCCGTCGAAGTGACCGGCTTGCCCGCCAGCTTGTTCCGCCCGCGCGTGGACTCGACCTTCGCCCTCGGCTGCGGCCAGACGACCGGCTCGCGAGCGACTCTGTTCGGCGGAAATGCGGTCAAGAGCGCGTCGGAGAACCTCAAGGCAGCCCTCGATGAGGGGCGAACGCTGGCCGAGCTCGATGGCGAAGTGTTCGCCGCGGATGTCGTCGTCGATGACACGACTGCACCGGGCGCCAAGGTCGACAAGATCAAGACGCACACATCCTTCGGCTTCGCGACCCAGGTTTGCATCCTGGACGAGGCTGGTCGGGTGGATCGCTTTGTCGCCGCCCACGATGTGGGGAGGGCCGTCAACCCGTCCCTGTGTGAGGGACAGATCCAGGGCTCGGTACACATGGGTCTGGGCTACGCGCTGACCGAGACCTGTGACTGCGAGGGTGGCTGGCCGTCGACCTACAAGATGAGGGACATCGGCGTCCTGCGCGCCCGCGACATGCCGGAGGTCGAGGTTATTCTCGTCGAGGAGCCGGAGCCGGAGGGGCCATTCGGCGCGAAGGGTGTCGGAGAGATCGGTCTCGTCCCGACGGCCGGAGCCGTGGCCGGGGCCCTGGCGGCCTTCGACGGTGTCCAGCGCAAGACCCTCCCGATGAAGGACTCTCCCGCGGGCCGGGCGATGAGCGTGGGCCGCAAGACAGGGCGCGGATAGCGCCTAGCTCGATGTCGATTCTGGTCAACGCGCACACACATCTCTACAGCGGTCTCGCGCCCTTCGGGATGCCCGCGCCCGAACCCGAGCCGCGTGACTTCCTTCAGATCCTCGAGGGGATCTGGTGGCGTCTCGACCGCGCCCTCGACGCCGAGTCCCTGCGCGCCGGTGCACGCCACTACGTGGCGAGGGCTCTGGTGGCCGGTACCGGAGCCTTGATCGATCATCACGAATCGCCGCACATGATCGAAGGCTCCCTGGATGTGTTGGCCGACGTTTGCGAGGAGTTCGCCATGCCCGCGCTCTTGTGCTACGGAGCGACCGAGCGCAACGGTGGACGAGAGGAGGCGCGCGCCGGGCTGGCGGAGTGTCGGCGCTTTATCGTCGAGCGTGCCACCGAGAGAGTGAAGGGACTCGTGGGTTTACATGCGTCGTTCACCGTCTCGGATGAGACGATCCGCGAGGCCGCCCAGCTTGCCCGGGAGCTGGACACGGCGTTGCACGTGCACGTTGCCGAGGACGCGTCGGATGTGCGTGACGCGCGCGATCGCGGCTACGACGGCGTGATCGACCGTCTCGGCCGGCTCGGCGCCCTCGTTCCCGGCTCGATCCTCGCACATGGTGTGCAGCTCTCCAGCCAAGAGGTCGAAGAGTGTCGAGATGCGGGCTGCTGGCTGGTGCAGAATCCGAGATCGAACCAGAACAACCGCGTCGGTTTCCAATCCGTCCTCTCGGCCAGTACGGATGTGGCCCTCGGTACCGACGGATTTCCGTCGGACATGTTGTTGGAAACTGAGCGGCTCGTGAAGATCGGTAGTGAGCATAATCTGGACGCGTCCGTGGCCCGCGAACGTCTGCGAGCGGGAGAACGCTTGGCGGCTGTCTGGTGGAGTGCGGAG
>JABSRK010000622.1 GCA_013213915.1 Planctomycetota bacterium | reverse complement strand
GCCGTGGTCGCGTTGCGCAAGCACGGACGGATAACGGGCGTGCTCACCGCCCTCGCCATCGGGGCGGTGGGTGTCCTGGCTGGCTACATGGTTGCGATTGGGCGTCCCGCGGATGACCTCGAGGCAGTGATAGCGTCCCGATATGCGTCCACCGCGGCGCTCGCGTGGGTCGCGGTCGTGTTGGTGTCGGGGCACCTCATGCCGCGCCGGGGAGTGGCCGTGTCCGTCGCGCTGGTGGGTGCGCTCGCCATATCTCACACGGATACCTGGGCTGCGGCCACACGGTTTTCGGACGAGTTGACCACGGCGCGTGCGACCGTGCTCGACGGCCGCCACGTGACGTGGGAGGTCATCGAGTCGTTCATGGATTATCGCCGGTTGCCGGAGGCCGCCGGGTGGCTGGATGCGCTGCGTGCGCGGGGCCTCTCCCTCTACCGCGGCGCGTCCGTGGAGCAGCGTCGCGTCTCGACCGCGGAGCCGTTGCGTGTTCCGACGTGCCGCCTCGCCGAGGGCCCCGTTCCTTTCGAAGCGTACGGAGCCGGGGGCGTTCCGGGAAACGCGTGCGCCCTGGCCTGGCACCTCCCGGGCGGACGCGCCGTGGTCGAGCGCGGCGTCTTCGATTCCCATGGACAAGTCACGTTTTCGCTGCCGACCGATCGGATGCCGGACGCCGCGGTCATTCAGATCATCGGGCTCGACCGGTTCATGCGCCTGGCGCCGAGCAAGACCGTCACCTTGAAGCGATGAACGACAGGTCGCGCCGTGGGCGGCCCCGGGTCGCTTCGGTCGGGGCTGTCAGAAGACGAGCATGGACCGGAGACGATTCGAGGGGTCGACCGCGAGCGTGCCCGTCAGGACCGTGGTGTCGTCGAGGACGATGGTGACCGCCATACCCGCCTGGGCCCGGCCGCTGACGCCGAACCCCCCGTCCGTGTCCACGTCGAACTCGAAGGTGTCGCACGTGAACGCGCCTAACGCGAAGCGGAAGGTGACGGTCTGCCAGCGGTGCAGGCCGGAGACAGGATTCGACGCAATGAAGCCGCAGTTCGCCGCCGGGTCACAGATGAGCTGGACCTGGCCCGCCACGATGTCCGGCCCGTAGGTGTTCAAGTTGTCGTAGATGAGGCCCGTCGTCACGTCGCAACCGTTGCGGTAGGTACCCGCGCACCCGATGGCTCCGGGGTCGGTCGCGTTGCCGTTCCAGAACTGGTCGTTGGCGGTGGGACCTAGCCCGGGCTCATCTGCGTCGAACATGGCCACGGGGGAAAACGGGGAGAGGTCCAGAGTGATCTGGACGATCGACGGCAAGGTCGGGTTCAGGTGTCGTATCTTGAAGAACCCCTGGGTGACATCGGTGTTGAAGGCGTTGTGCCCCGTGGCCTCGACCAGGATGTCTGCGCGAAGGAAGCGGACCTCGTTGGTGGCGACGACCGGCGTCAACGGAGCACCCCCATCGAAGTAGACGGCCTGCAAGCGCACGCCGTCGCCCGGGGTCATGACGATGGGCGGGCTGAAGGAGACGTCCGGGGCGCCAAGGGCGTTGGGACCGAGCCCCAGCACGGAGCCCACCATGGCGCCGACGCCGAAGCTGTCGCCGAGGACGAACGGGCTCTGGGCGGCGGGTATGGACATCAGGCTCACTGCGTCGAACTCGGGGATGCCCAGGGTGGCCCCCGTCGCGCTGGCGTCCATGAGCCCGAGCGCCGCGACGTCCACGTTGGCGAGCAGGATCGCGGGGCGTCCGGGCAGGGTCGG
>JABSRK010000621.1 GCA_013213915.1 Planctomycetota bacterium | reverse complement strand
CCGGGCCGGAACCCCAGACCGGAGAGCACAGCAAGAAAAAAGCTGCGCTTGAGAAAAGGAGGCATCTCCGTGCGAGCCTGGATTCTCGTTCTGACCACAACCGTGATCATCGGCGCTGCCGGTTCGGCGAACGCCGCGCGCCCCGGCGACCTCGACCGCGACGGGGACGTCGACTCCCACGATGCCGTGATTCTGCAGAACCACATCGACGGGAAGTTCGAGCTGGGTTGCGCAGAGGCGATTGCGGCCGACGTCGCGGGGCACGACGCGCAGGGAAACACGATTCCGCAGCCCGACGGCGTGGTGGACGGCGCCGACCTCGAGCGGATCGAGGCCTGCAACGGCTGCGTCATCTGGGAGCTGTCGCCGCTGCGCAACGCCTACAAGGAGTCGGAGACGACCGAGGGCACCCCGGACGTGCGCGTCGGGTCGTTCAACATCCAGGCCGGAGACAACGGAGCCGCCTCCTCGAGTCCCTGGGACCCGGTTCGCAAGGACCTGCTCATCGAGAGCTTCAACCGCAACCGGCTCGACGTAGTGGGGCTCCAGGAGGTCTATACCGCGAACGGTGCCCACTACGACGACGTCAAGCAGCTACTGCAGAACGATCTCGCGATCCACTACACCTACACCCCGAGCTATCCGGGCGAGGTAGGGCTCGGCGGAAGCGATCTGCCGATCTACTATCGCGCCGATCGTTTCGAACCGATCTCGGGCTCCGAGCACGGGACCCTGATCACGCGCTTCGCTTGCGGCTTGCCCGAGCAACGCAACGTGTCGGGTCTGCCTCCCCTTCACCCCATCTTCGGCATGCGCATCGGCTGGATCCGCTTGCGCGAGAAGGCGACGGGGGCGAGCTTCCGCGTCTACAACGTCCACCTCTGCAACTCGGCGTTCTTGGATCCGGGCATCGAGCCGCTGTTGGGCAGCTCGGGCACGAGGTCCGACGCCGCCGCCCGGCACCGCACGCACACCCTCCGGACCCTGGCCCGCGTCATCTCCCAGCACCAGGAGGAATTCGGGGATCCGTTCTTCGTGATCGGCGACTTCAACGAGAGGCCGTCGAGCAGCCGCGGCAACATCAAGTGGTGGCAGGGGTTGCTCGCCACGCTTCCGGATCCCTACGTGTACGACGCGGTCCACGGCTTCGCCTTCCACCCCGACTTTCACGAGGCCGACTACGTGGAGCCCGGACTGCAGACGGTCTCCCCGGCGGTACAAGAGACCTACGGGTCCTTCGCCCCATTCAGCTCCCAGCGAAGAACCATCAACCGCTGGAGCCTGTGGAACTGGGATAAGAACAAGGGGGGCAGTTGCCCGCTGGACCTCACGGTGTTGGGACAGCTGTTCCCGCATCCCTACACAGGCGAACCGATCGACTACATCTTCACGCAGATCGGGCCGGACTCGGGGCCAGAGGTGTGCAACGCCCGCATCGACCGCACGCGCCGCGATATTCCTTCGGGAATCCTGGGGGAGGAGCCCCTTGGGCTCGAGGACCTGTTCGGAGGGTGCACGGCCAGCCAACGCCCATCCGATCACTACCTGGTGACCGCGACGCTCCAGCTTCGCTCCGGCGATCTCGACGAGGACGGCTTTCCCGACCGGGTCGACAACTGCCTGGGACTGGCGAATCCGGATCAAGCGGATGCGGACCAGGACGGCTATGGGAACGTGTGCGACGCGGACTGTGATGGCGACGGCGTCGTGGGCTTCGGCGATTTCATGGCGCTGGTCGGGCAGATCGGAAACGACTGCG
>JABSRK010000620.1 GCA_013213915.1 Planctomycetota bacterium | reverse complement strand
TCGTCTTGATGACGTCGTCGTGGTAACGCTCCTTGAGGACGAAGTTGTTGCGGAAGTCCGGGTCGATGGCCAGCGCATAGCCGGCCCCCGTCTTTGCGACGAGCGCGTCTTCGCCGTGGGCCTTCTTCGGGAAAAACAGGTAGCACGTCTCGGAGAACCCTGGCAACTCGAGGTCGGTCTCCGGAGCCTCCATGGCGGGCTTGAGGGACACCCCTTCGTAGCTCTCCGGGGATTTGTGGTCGAGGAAGTCGAGCAGGGTTGGCGCGATATCGACGTTGCGCACCACGTCCCGGACCCGCGTCCCCGCGTGCGCGGCGCCGGGGAGCCGGACGATGAACGGGATGCGCGTGGTCTGGTCACCGCCGAAGAAGTTGGTGCCGTGGCCGAGGGTCGTTCCCGGCTCGTAGAGGTCGTCACCGTGGTCCGACATGATGATCACGATGGTCCGATCGAGGAGGCCTCGGTCTTCCAGCAATGCCAACGCCGAGCCCACGATCGTGTCGAATTCGGAGACCGTACCGTCGTAGAGGTCGACGATGTGCTGGCGTTCGGTGGGAGACAGCGCGTCCGTGAAGCCGGCGGCCATGAAGGAGTCGACCTCGAAGTCGATCTGGTACCGGTTCGGTCCGCGGTAGCCGGGATCGACCCACTTGCGCGAGTAGGGATAGCGCGCTGCGTAGGGCAGGTGGGTGGTCGAGGTGAACAGGACGCCGAGGAAGGGGCGGCCGTTCGACACGGAGTGGTCCAGCTCCCGGCTCAGCCGATCGACGAGCACCGGGGGATTGAGGTACGCCGTGATCTGGCGAATTTCGGGGTACAGGACCTCGCCAAGCCGGTTGTTGAAGTAGAGGGGAAAGATCAGGTGCGACATGAGCGTCGCCTCGGCCACGAAGACGTTCAGATTCTGGACGTCCGAGGCGTGGTTCCTGGCGAAGCCCATGTCGACGAGGCGGAAGCAGTTGCCCGCCCAGTCGCTCGACACGATGGTGTCGTACCCCGCGCGACCGAGGACGCGAGGAAGCAGGTCCGGGTTGGACGAGACTGCCTGGACGCGTTCCTTGTTCGGGAACATGTACCGCAGCCCGTGAGTGACCGGAAACTGGGCGCTGAGGATGCTGGTCCAGGATTCGAGAGTGCTGGCCGTGGCGACCTGCATGTTCTCGAACACGATGCCCTCCCGCGCGATGCGGTCGATGTGGGCCGTGGAGGTGCCGCGTTCGTAGTCGTAGCAGGACAGGTGGTCCGCCCTGAGAGAGTCGGAGCCGATGATCAGGATGTTGAGGCGATCGGTCGTCGGGGGAGCATCGGCCGGGACCACCAGCAGGGGGACGCATGCGGTCAGGCTCGCCAGCGCGGCGCGGCGGCCACGGGATCGCAGCGCACCCGCGTACGACCAGCCGACGAACGCGGTCATGAGGGCGAGGAGTGTGAGCAGAACCTCCACGACGTGCCACTCGTAGAGCGCGTACCAGTTCACCGCCGGAAAGACCGGGCTGAGGTGACGGGCGAGGGCGTCGATGAAGCCCGGATTGCCCGCCGCCGAGAGGCCCAGGCTCAACACGAAGAGCAGCAGGTTGACGAGGAGGACCCGCAGGGTCCCGCGGAAGCGTCGACGGCTCACAAGGGCCCGCGACCGTCGGCAGAGCGGGTAGCTGAACAGGGTGTAGACGACTGTCAGCAGCAGGTATCCGGGCAGGGTCTTCAAATTGGCCCACACGGCGGTGCCGACGTGGTGTTCCCGGGCGTACTCCGCGATCTGGTTGT
>JABSRK010000062.1 GCA_013213915.1 Planctomycetota bacterium | reverse complement strand
CTCGGCGCTCGGCGAGTCGATCGATCTGCTCGGCTGACTGGTTTGGCCTCGTTGAGGGACGGGGTAGGAAGAGGGGAAGGACAGTGTCCACGAAGAAGGCGCGCATCTCGCTGTGCATGATCGTGAAGGACGAGGAGTCCGTCCTCGGTCGCTGCCTCAAATCCGCCAAGCCCTGGGTCGACGAGATCATCGTCGTGGATACGGGCTCGACGGACCGCTCGATGGACGTCGCGCGAGACCATGGCGCAACGGTGTTCGAGCATCCCTGGACCGACGACTTCTCAGCCGCGCGCAACGCGGCGATCGAACACGCCACAGGCGATTGGATCCTCTCCCTCGACGCGGACGAGATCCTCGAGGAACGCGCTGGCAGAGACCTTCGCAAGGTCGCGGGCAAATCAAAGTTCGTCGGTGCGTACATCCCACTGCGAGACGAAGGCGACGACGACAAGGTCACAGTCTCGCTCATGTTCCGGTTCTGGAGGAATCGCCCTGAGATTCGCTGGCGTTACCGATTGCACGAGCAGGTACTCCCGTGCGCGCTCGACCTGGTCCGCCGCGAAGGCCTGCGACTCGCACAGATCTCGGGACAGATCGTCCACGACGGCTACCAGGCCGACGTCATGGCGGCCAAGGGAAAGAACGAGCGTAACGAGCGGATCTACGACTTGCAGATCAGCGACACGCCGGACGACCTCTACGTCCTCTACAAGTACGCTGATTTCCTCCGCAAGTTCGAGGACCGCAGCGATGAAGCGCTGCGTCCCCTGGAGCGCGGGTACGAGCTCATTCAAGACCTGTCCGCCGATCAGCGCCACGAATACACGTTCACCGGCGAGCTGTGCGCGCTCCTCGGCTTGCACCTTCAGAAGGTCGGCGAGACGGCGCGAGCACTCGAGGTCACGACCTTCGGGATCGAGGAGTGCAGGGAATCCGCGCACCTGTGGTACGTACACGGCAACAGCCTGTCATACGCGGGGCGCTGGGAAGAGGCCGCAGAGTCCTTCGTCAAGTGCGCGTCGTTCCATGGCAAGGCAATGCACGTCCCGCCGCAAGCCCACATCACCGGAGTTGGTACCCGCAAGGGGCTGATCCGCGCGCTCACTCATCAAGGCCTCTACGCCAACGCCGCCGACGCAGCCTGGAGCGTGGTCACCGACTATCCGAAAGACGAAGAAGCCATCCGCCTCTTCGTGGACGTCGCCACGCTCGAGGGTGACTGGTCGAAGACGACGAACCGGCTCATCGAGCGGGTGACGGACCACCCCTCCTGCGGGACGTCCTGGTTCAAGGGCGGCGAGTTGTTCTTCCGCATGCAACTCTTCGACAAGGCGCTTCCGTGGATCCTCCGCGCCGCCGAGTGCTTCGCAGATCCTGGCCCCGCCTATGGCCTCGCCGGGGAGTGCCTGCTCGCCGCAGGGCACTACGAGCCGTCCATCGACCACTTCTCTCGCGGCCTTCCGGATGACGTCCGGTGCCGCGCTGGCATCCTGCTCATGTCACTCGCTTACGAGATCGAGAGCGTCGAGCAGGTTGACCCCGGAGACGACGAGCTCCTCACGGAAGTCCGGCGCATGGTCAAGAACCTCCGCGAGCTCGGTCACGATCGGTTGACGCGACGCCTGCACGAAGTCGGTCCGGCGCTCGAGGAGACTGACCCGAGCGCGCACCGGTTCTTAGAAGCCGCGTTGGCCTAACAACGGCTTCGATCACGAACCAGGCTTGGGAGGGATCTCGCGCGCTATCCCCTTACCCGCTCGTTCCACGCCTTCAGTTCATCCGCGAATCGGCCCCGCGTCTCTGCCATGATGCGAAAGAGATCCAGGGATTCGTTGAAGTACTCGCGGGACATCAGTTGGCTGGCGGCCCCGCGCCGACCGCGGATCTTCACTAAACCTGCGAGACGGGGCTGGGCGACGAGGATTTGCTTCAGCCGATAGGCGTCGCGTCGAGACATGTGCATGCGCGTCGCGATGGGGCGAAAGACCCGCTCGATGACGAGGCTCAAGTCGCGGATCCCGGCGTCGGTCTCCGCGCTGTAGAGGAGGTCGTCGAAGAGCTGGAGGAAGATGCAAGCGAGCATGACGACCTGGGTGACCGGCCTGCCGCTACGAACGCGTTGGTCGATGGCCCGGAGATAGCCCCACATGGGTGACGCAGTGCCGTCGCCGAGGTTCGCATCAAGAGACGCAGAGACCTCGGGGAGCAAGAGGTCCATCATGCCCGTCTTGTAGAGCAGGCGCGCGGACTGGTGGGCGCCGCCGCGATTCAAGAGGCGGACAATCTCCTCGAACAAACGAGGCGCCGCAGCCTTCCTGAGGTCGTCCTTGCAATCGAGCATGGCCTGGAACACGTTGTCGGCAAGACGGAAGTCGAGTCGGCCCGCGAACTTGATCGCGCGCAGCATGCGTACCGGGTCTTCACGGAACCGGACCCAGGGGTCGCCGATGGTCTCGATCACGCGCCGCTCGAGGTCGTTCAACCCACCGACGTAGTCGATGAGTTCGCCCGCGCGGAGGTCGTAGAACAGCCCGTTCATCGTGAAGTCACGGCGGCGCGCGTCCTCCCCGGCGGAACCGAACACGTTGTCGGTTCGGATCATCGGATCGTGGGGATCCTCGGACGCCTCGACCTGAGCGCGAAACGTGGAGACGTCGAGAACCTTGTTCCGGAACGTGACGTGCACGAGGCGGAAACGACGGCCGATGATCCGACTGTTACGGAACAGGCGCTTGACCTGTCTCGGCGTCGCCTCGGTGGCGATATCGAAGTCCTTCGGTTCGACCGACACCCACAGATCGCGAACGCAGCCACCCACGAGGTAGGCCGTGAAGCCGTGCGCGTTCAGACGTCGGATCACCTTCACGGCGTCCCCGTCGAGATGCCGCGGCGAGAACCGGGCGTCAGCCGCCACGCGCAACGGCTCCGCCTGGGCTTCGACCCGGGCGAGACCTAGCCTCCGCGTGCCAGAACGTCGAGCCCGCGGACCTCCGCGGGATCTATGTGCTCTCCCCAAACTTCGAGACATCAAGGTGTTACAGAACCAGACTCCATCACGGCCCGACCGTCGCATGGTACATGCTGGACAGACCGACCACGAGACGGTGGTTAGACTACCGCCGTTCGGGTCCCCTGCGGCGAATAACGGAGATCCCCATTGGCTCAGGTCACATGCCACGCCTGTCAGGCGTACTTCGAGATCGACTTCGCTCCTGGCACGCAGTTCACCTGCGGCGCCTGCGGCGCGACCCTTCAGGTCCCCGAAGCGCCTGCAGCACCCGACCCCGCCCCACCCCAGCCCACCGCACCCAAGATCCAGCCCCGGGCTGCGCCGCCCGGGCGCACGAGACCGGGGGCGCCTCCTCAGAAGAAGAGGCCCGCGCCAAGCACCACCCCACGTCACCGAGGGGCACCACGCCGCCCGGTGACTGCGGCGTCAGGCACGATGCCGAAGTCCGGCGTCCGACACGCCATGGGCAAGGACAACTCGAAACGGAACACGATCATCGGCGCGTCCATCGCGGGCGTCGTCGTGCTGATCGCGATCATCGTCAGCCTGGCGACAAACGGTGGCGACGACACGACGAACAGGGGCGTGCCCGCCGACGGTGGCGGCGGCCCCGCCAAGAAGGTGGATGCGTATTCGCGCGCCTACGACAAGGCCTTCCCCAACGGCACGATCGAGGACATCAAGCGCCTGGGCAACATGGCCTGGGAACGTCATCAGGCGGGAAAAGGCGATGCCACGCAACTCCACAAGTGGGACCTGGCCTGGCGTTGGTGCTGCCGTCAGATGATCGCCAACGACAAAGACGACGCCCTTGCACACGAGCGGCTCGGTCACGTCCTGTTCGACTTGAAGGAAGCCGAGGCCATGATCGAGCGCCCGGGCCTCACCGAGAACATGAAGGACGACATTCGGTTCCTCATCGAAGACGCCGAGGTGGACTTCAAGAACCTCCGCAAGGTCGGGCGCATCTGGCTGAGCAAGAAGAACAAGAAGGAGCGCGAATTCGGAGAGCGCTGGATCCAGGTCCGCGACCGAACCGACAAGACACAAGGCGCCGAAGCTGCGCGGGCCTCCGACCCCTTCTATCCGACAGCGGAGAAGTTCGGAAAGCGGCTCGCGAAGGCGCTCGACAGCGGAGCTGTGGACTTCAGGATCGACGGCGTCAAGGACAGCCCCTTCGGCGTTCACGTCCACAAGCCGTACGTGTACTTAGTCCAGCGTTCGAGCACGGGATTCGAGGATCGCGTCGCGCGCCAGTGGGACGAGGTTCTGCAAGCCCTGCGCGTGACGTTCTACCGCCAAACGGGCGACGCGTGCGGCGTGCCGGCGGAGACCCGTCCGACCCCTGTGGTCATCCTGCGCGACAGCCAGGAGTACACCAAGTACCGGCGCCGGGGGGACGATGTCCTTCCCACACCCATCACAAGCAGCGGTCACTTCGAGCCGGCCACCAACCGGCTCGTCTGTTATCGCAGCAGCGAGGACGCGCAGCGGAAGACGCTGTTTCATGAGGGCACCCACCAGATCGTCAACTGGGCGATGCTCAAGGGCATCGGTGGCGGCGCCTGGGTGGCGGCCCTCGGCAACCAGTCGTTCTGGTTCTCCGAGGGCATTGGCGACTACTACGGTGGCCACGGCGACGCCTACGAGGGCGTCAAGAGGGTCTTCGTCCCCGGGAAGATCCACGTCCACCACGTGGACGCGCTCGTAGCCGCCAAGCAGCGAGGCGGTCTGACTCCCCTCGCGGAGCTGCTGCAATACAGGCGCATCGACTTTCAACGGGACAACGGGATCCCCGCCAAACGAAACACCGTCCTCAACGGCTATAGCCACGGCTGGGCGCTTTGTTACCTGATCCAGAACTGGAAGAAGGACAAGTACGGCGCCAAGTGGAACGACTACGCCAAGGAGGAGTTCAACGGCCGCTCCGGTGAGAACGCCTTCAACCTCACCTTCGGGGCCGGCAGCGTCGCCACCATGCAGCAGGAGTTCGAAGAGATGATCGACACCCTCGGGAACGCCAAGAAGGAGGGCAAGATCGTCAACGGGGAGGTCGTCAACTGACACAACGCGCCGCCCCTCAGAGCGCGTCGTCCCCCAGAAGCTCGCGGATGGCCTCGTCGATGGCGGGGTCGTCCCACTCCTCGACAGGCGGCTGATAGCCGGCGATGCCCTTGGTGTAGGGGCAATCCGCGGGGAAGACCATCATCGGGAGGCCTTCCATGGTGGCCAGACAATCCGGCTCGGCGCGGTAGCGATCGGCGTAGACCGTGCACTGACGCGTCTTGGTGTCGAGGAAGCGGCACATCTTCTTGGTGATGTAGATCGTGCCGTCCACGTCCACCTTTTCCGCGCAACACTTGCCACAGCGGCGGCAGAGCGCTTCCCAGACCTCTGGTGGGAGCTTCTGTGGATCCATTATCGAAGTAGTTCTATCGCAACGCCAGAAGGCGCGCGGGATGACCAGTGGAAGGGAGACACCGGGGGAATGGCGCCGGTCTCCTTGAACGACAGGGTCAACAGCCTGAGCGCCACGCGACGGACGGCGCGGTCCGCAGGACTGATCCAGACCCGGACCGTCGTAAGGGGTTACAGGGTACCTGCACCTTATTCGGATGCGCAGACGGGCTCAGACGTCGAGCCAGGACGCCAGATTCATGAAGATCAGGTGCGCGGAGGGATTCTGCCCGCTTGGAGCAAGCGCGTCGTCGGCGCCGTTGAAGAGGATCGCCAGGCTACCCTTCACCGGCAGCGCAGGAATGTCATCGGGCTTGAAGAGCATCCCGTAGACGGTCGGCGCCTGGGCCACCCCCGCCGGTGCGACGATCCACGGCCAGCCCCTCGGCTGAAAGCCCTCCGGTCCGAATGTCCCGCCTTCGTCGTGAACGCGATACGGCATCCCCGCCACCGATGACGGCTGCGTCAGGTAACGCGGCTCCGCGTTGAGACTCACCTGCTCACCAGTAACGCCACTCGACTGGTTGATGCTCGTCCCGAACGTCAATCCCAGGCCGAGGCGATTGTTTGCCCACTGCTGGATGAACGCGAAACGCCACTGCCCCCAGGTCGATCCGACGGCCGGACCAGACAACAGGAACACGCCGCCGTAGTGCTGGAGAAAATCCGTGAGTCGATCCTGCTCATCCGAGTTGGGTGGCAGCGTGAACCGACAATCGAGGATCAGATCGAACGAAGCGAGATCGGTTGGCAGAACGTCATCGACGACGCTGACGCTGTGACCGACCCCGGAGAGCGCGTTGGCGAGGGCGTCAGCCTGCAGCGGCGCCCACGGCGCCTCGCCCGTCACGCTGACCTGACGGATCAGACAGATGCTCCTCCCCCCACCCGGAGCGTCAGAGAAGCGGTGCAGAACCGAGCCGGTCCAGAACCACTCCATGCTGTTCGGGTCGTGGACGAGCGCGTTCACCAGCGCCTCCGTCCCGACCCAGGCCTGCACGTATGGCAGCGAGATCTGCAGTTCGATCCTGTCGCCTCCCGAAGTCCACGCGAAGTCCTGGATCAGGTACCAGTCTGGCGCCAGGTTGACCTGCCACGGACCGATGGTCGTCCACGGGTTGTTGCTCGAAGCAAGTACCCATACACCGACCTGCGGTCTGGTGTGGACGGTGAGCCGGAAGGTCCCCCCGATGCGCGCGTTGTTGGTCGTGATCGTCGACATCGAGAGGGGCATCGGCACGGGCTGCACGCCTGGGGACGGGGTCGCGGTCGGACCTCCCGGCACCCCGGAGACCATCAACACCACGACGACGGTCAGGCTGATGAGGGCGAAGACCGGGAGCATGGCTGCCCAGACCGGCGAACGGCGCTCTTGATTGGCTAGCATGTCGCATGGCCCCCTGTACACGCACCCTTCCAACGGAACGGTGCTCCTCCAGGGTCCTTTTCGGCAAGAATGGGCGGCGAGCCGCAGGTTCAGTCGGCTACCGGGCGCGAAGTGTCGGTCAGGGACACGGGGCCCGAATCCTCGTCACGCCAGGCGCGACCGTCCTCTACCACACGCCTTGCGCGCGTCACCCAGATCCGATTCCCGTGCATGACGCTCGGGCCGAATTCGCACTGGGACAGGCAGAACACCTCGTGGTATTCCCGCTCAGGGCCGAGAGTTCGTAGTGAATCCTTCAGGTGCCCATGGAGCGTCTCAGCTCGGTGCAGGGAACACGTCACGCCGCGACAAAGCGTGATGGCCTCCTGGTCGGCCATGATCCCGTCGCAAAAGGCTGCGATCTCGATCACCCGCTGGGCGGGCAGGGCCAGTCGCTCCGCCAGCGCGGCGAGAAACGTACCCTCGACCGCATGTCCCTGCGATCGACACGCAGCGACGAGGAGCAACGGCGCGCCACCTTCGTCACGGCTGTCGGCAAACAACTCGGCTGGCAGCGAAGCCTGAATCCCATCCAGTACCTCGTGCGCAGCCGACGATCCCCGCGATCGCTCCATGAACGTGGATCGTACCATGGGCGGACTGCGCGTCACCGATCAGCTGAACAGCGAATCGAGGCGTTCCCGTGCGGCCTCGTCAAAGGTCTCATCAACGACGGGAACGCACTCAGCGCCCTTGCCAGCTTCGCTGCGCGCGGCTTTCTCCTCGAAGATGACGGACAGCTTGCGGCTCGCTTCGGATGCGTAGAGGCGGACCATTCCGACCGTCGTCTGCGACAGGAGTTTCGACTTCCCGTCAGCGTCTCGCCGACGCGATCTGCTGGCGAACCTCGATGGTCGCTAACGACGACGGGTCGAGCTTCTCCCATTCGCCGACAAATCGGGACGCCTGCTCGAGCCGGCCCGCAGAGAGCTGGGCCTTGGCGCAGCGCGCGATCAGGAACAGCCTGTAGGCCGGTCCGACCTCACGCGCTTCGGAGCGAACCACGAGCGCCTCCAGCAAGGTCGCGTAGGCTTGCAACCCCGGCTTTTCGATCTCGGGATCTCCCCTCACCCTGCTCATGGCGGCGACGGCGATAGCGAAATCGAGCAGCCGACGCTCCTGCTCCGCAGTGGGGTCCGTCGCCGTAGCGCCCGCACCCAGGAGCCTCCACGCGTCATCGAAGCGTTTCTCGCGAGCCATCATGAAAGCGACCAGGCCGCGGACGAATCCGTCACCCGGGTCCTCCACCAGGTACCGCCGTGCAGCATTCCGCCGTTTTTCCGCCAGTCGATCCGCCACGACCCCCGAACCACGGCTCGCCTCCAACCTTCTCAGGTCCTCGAGCACCGCGAGATACGCGCCCCGCGCGAGGCGGTCACGTCCGGCAGCCGCCAATGCCTGCTCCCTCAGGTCGGTGAACAGCGCGAAGCGAGCGTCCACATCGCTGGCGCGGCGCGCCTCGGCCATGAGTGCGGCCCAGTCGGGATCAGACGCGGGCGCGTCGGCGCCGCATGCGGCCAGGCATACCAGAGCGCAAAGGGTGGCCAGCAGGGAGCTGCGAAGCGGTGCAATCAACTGCGATGACGCGCGAATAAAGGTGTCTCGCGGACCCGTCCCGCGCTGCTGTGACGGCGGCTCCAGGCTGGAACGGGCCAGTTCCGGGCCTCCTCTTGCCACTCTTCTTCCCCTCCTGCCTCCACGTCCCTAAAAAAGTGCGGTGCCGGATAGAAGGCGTCCGACACCGCTATGTTTACCTATGTTGAGAAAGTGGAAAGCTGTGGATTAGGTAAACGAAGGATCCCGGCGTAACACCGGCACCCCCTGGCTGTTCGTACGTTCCGGCCCGTCCGATGTGGGCTCCGGCTCCCTCTCGCCGGTCCGCCAATGGAGGCCGTGAACATGGCCAAGCCGAGTCTACACCACAGGTCACCTCTTCCGCTACCCCTCAAGAGCAAACGGTTTAGGGAACATGTTCCGAGTCTTGACTCACCCAGCTCGCGTAGATAAGTTCGCCGAAGCGGGTCACGACGACCTGCCCATTGGCGACAGGCATACGGAGGACCTTCAATGAGCGACATCGTCCGGTTGCCAGTGTCCCGATGTAATCGCAAACGGAAAGCGGACGGGGTTGTGTGACACAGCACGTAAAACTCCCTCCTTCCTCTCTACGCCTGAAATTTGCTCCTCGTTCGCTTTCCTCAAATGCCGCCAGGTGGGGCCCCTCGTGAACGAGGGGCCCGTTTTTTGTGGAGGAGCCAGGCCTCTGTTCCGTTTCTTGACTTGGTAGTGCCCGCTGCTACGATGGCACGATTGTCAGCCGTATTCCCTTTGACAGCAATTACTTAGAGTCGCATCCGTTTGTGGCGGTCAGGCGAAGCTGGCAACGCCCCCCCACTGATTGACTCCCGGCTCCGGAGACCCGAGATGACGCGCCTATCCTCGCGCTCGCTATGTCTCGTCGCGCTCGCGTTCCTGGTGACGCTGGCACCCTTGCCTGCGCAAGGAAACGACGCGGCCGACCGCCCCGGAGCGCCCGGCCGGGCCGTGGGCGTCAACCCCGCGTCTCGGCAACTCCCGACGATCGAGAAGCCCGCGGACCCGGCCAGGACCCGGGGAACGTACTTCCTCGCCAACGAGAGCCAAAAGGTGACGGAAGGCGAGTTCTACGACACCTATCTCATCCTCAAGCCGCACGAGAGCACGCCTCAGCGCCCCCTGCAAGCCCAGCAGGTCCTCGAGCATTGCCTCCTGTTCAAAGAGGCGGAGGACATGGGCTTCGCTCTCTCGGATGAGGAGAAGGACCTCATCAATCCGATCAAGACCACGCCGGCGTTCACGGATGCCATCAAGCAGCGCCTCCAAGCCTGGGAAATCACCGAAGCCCAGTACGTGCGCTATCTGTCGGAGAAGCGGGCAATCCAGCGTCTCAAGAACTGGTACGCCAACAGCGTCCGGGTCCGATCCTCGGAAGTGTTCGACATCTGGAAGCGGGACAACCTCCTCTACAGCGTCTCCTACGTCGAGTTCACGGCCGACGCTCTTGAGGCCGACCTGCGCAAGACCCCTCCCACCGAAGAGCAGCTCAGGGAGTTCTACAAGACGAACCCCCAGATCCAGAACACCATGCGTGTCCCGACATCGATCACCGCTGACATCGTGGTGTTTGATCCGGCGAGTGTTCCAGCAGAGGAGATCGAGCGACTTCGCGGCTCGCGCAAGATCACGCGCAAGGAAGCCCTGAGCTACTTCCTCTCCAACAAGGAACGGCTCGTAAGGCAGATCCCGTCGGAGGATCGGCCAAAGTTGTATCCGCCTCCGGGCGAAGCGCCGCCTCCCGTCGAGGAGCTGTTCACCCCGTTCATGCTGCTTCGGCTGCAGATCGATCGCGAAATGGTGCTCGGCGACCGCATCCAGAAGGCATTCGACGCGTCGGAGAGCGCCAAGAGTTCGGCCGATATCAAGGCTGCCGCCGACGCGCAGGGGTTGGAGGTCATTCGCCTCGAGAAGACCTCGCGCCAGCAGACCCTGACGGAGTACGGACATCTGGGCCCCTCCCTCTTCACCGCCCTGTTCAACGCACAGCCGGGCTCTCTGGCCGTCGGCGTCCAGTTCAACGGGAAGATCCAGTTCTTCTGGCGCCTTGAAGACAAGGCCGTCAGCTCGCTCCCACCGTTCGAAGACGTGAGCGATTCGCTCGCCGATCCGTGGTTCAAGTCCACCGCGTTCCAGCGGGCCCAGGGCGCCGCGAAAGACTTCCTCCAGAAGGTCCAAGACGCCGTCAAGACGGTGACCGGTGATCGTGAAGCCGAGATCGACCTCGAGGCGGGGAAGAAGGCGGCGGCCGAGATCGAGCGCCAGGGTCTGAAGGAGACCCGTCGCATAGAGATCGAGCGCCAGAAGTGGCGCGCGTGGGGCGAGAACGAGAAACGCATCGTGCGTTCGAAGCGGATGCCAGAGTTCTTTGCGTCAGTCGTGGGAAAAGAGGGCCACAAGCTACGCGACCTCGGTCCGTTCTCGTTCAAATACGGTCGCATCCAGCGCGGCGAATTGACCGACCAGGACGAGAGCCGACGCGCCTTCCTGCAGTCCAGCTTCCAGATCAAGGCGCTCGGACCGGGACACGTGAGCCAGGCCCTCTCCGACGTTCTGACGCAGACGCACTTCGTCGTGAAGGTGGACTCCAAGGAGGAACCACCGTTCGAACGCATGTCAGCCATCGACTACTACCAGCGTCGCATGGCCGCAGAGCGGCAGACAACGTTCACGACCAACTACATGTGGACCGGGTTCCAGGCCCAGCGCCGCCTCAAGTGGACGCCGAACAAGTGATCGGGATAGCAGAAGGAACGCAGGACATGACGCTCAAGAACACGATCACCGCTCTCCTGGCCCTCGTGCTGGTCACCGGCACGGTCTCCGCTCAGGACGAAGAAGAGAAGATCAGCCCCGCCAAGCTCATGCTGGAGCTCGAAGCGGCGCTGCCGCGCAAGGCGCCCAAGGCCGGGCAACCGGTTGGCTTCACCCACTCCGTCGATTGGGACAAGGCGATCGAGAAGATCGGCTTCGTCCTCGCCCGCTCGTCCGGGACGAAGGTCGAACCCCACGCGCTCTTCCTCCTGGGGTGTTGCCTGTTCAACTCCCACGAGATCGAACAGGCAAAGGCAACCTTCGAGGATCTGAAGAACCGCTTCCCGAAGCACTCCCTCTGCACATCGGCGACCGATCAGCGCACAGGAAAATCACTGGTCGACCAGGGCATCGAGGACTGCGCCGACGAGCTCCAGTTCCGCGCCACCAACAAGGTCCGCAAGCTGCCCAGGCCAGAACTCGATCCTGAGAGTTCGACAACGCTCCACCTGACTGCCGGCAACGCGACGATCCAGTTCTACAAGAACGTCGCGACCAAGCACCGTGAGAACTTCCTCAAGCTCGCGAAGGAAGGCTTCTACGACCGCACCCGGGTTCACAAGGTCATTGCCGGACACATCGTGCACATGGGCGACCCCAACTCCAAGGTTCGCAACCCCGAACGTTGGGGCAAAGGTAGCCCCGGCTACGTTATCGACAACGAGTTCTCGCTCGTCAGTCACAAACGCGGCACGGTCACCATGTGGCGTGGCAGCGGACGTCCTTCGAGCCACGGCTCCCAGTTCCAGATCCTGCTGAAGGATCAGCCCCACCTCGACTTCGTCCAGACCCCCTTCGCGGAAGTGGTGGATGGCCTCGAGGTCATCGAGACCCTCTCCCGTCAGTCCCGCAACCAGTACGAAGCGCCTGTCGTGGATTGCTTCCTCAACGGGATCACGGTGCCCAAGAAGAAATAGTCCGCGGGCGGTCCTCCGAGACCGCCGAGCTCCGCTCTACAGCAGCCGGGCTGCTCCGTCGGGGTGCGCGAGGTAGCCGTCCACGACGGATTGCAGGAACGCACGCCCTCGTTCGCGGGTCCCATCGTCGAGGCTCCGAATCCAGTCGAGGTACTCGCCTCCACCGCTGGGCAGGGCGGCCAACAGGGCCGCGCGCGCTGGACAATCGACATACGCCTCACCGTCAACGACGAGGGGGTCCTGCAGCGCGGCGCTGGCCGCGGGGAGCGCCGCGACCAACTGACGTAGCACGTCCGCTTCTTCCGTTTCTCCATGCGAGTCGAGTCGATCGGCGGCGCTGTCGAACCCGTCGACGAATCTCTCCAATTGCTTGACGCGCTCGACCAGGGCCTCTTCCAGGGAAACGAGCCCGACTTCGAGGACCGCCCGCTGCAACGCATCGTCCGCCGCAAGACGCATTCGAACCTCGGCATACCATCGGTGCAGCGCCACGAGTTGCGCCATGTACTCGAGGCAGCGTCGGACCCGGTCGGCGCCGCGACGAATCAGAAGCGGGTCGAAGGGCCGCTCCCGCGCGGGCGCCTTCTCGCCGACGACGAGCAGGCGCTCGCCGCGATCTCGGCGATACACGGATCCGGCGGCCAGCACTGTCCCGTAGCCCATCGCAACCGGCCCCACGACACCACCGGATCCGCCGAGGAAGATGCGGGATTCGGTCAACCACACGCCGCGAGGAACGCAGCCAAAACGCGACGGCGCGGCCTTGTCGCCTCGGGGTCCAAACGGTGTGAAGTTGAAATGGATGAACCCGCTCCCGATCTCACTATGGTCCTGCGAATCCGTGCCCCCGGCGAGGAACAGGTCGCAAGCGTTGACGTTCGACCCCAGCGTCGCCCACGGGAACAGAATCGTCTGCTTGGTGCCGACGGCGTGGGCAGCTGACGCTCCTTCCTCGAAGATGGTCCCGGCGCGGCCGTAGCCCGACGGACCGAATGAAGCGCCATCCAGCAGGACACATCGATTGAACGACCCCGATCCGACCTGGGCGTCGCGACCGATAGCGCAGTCCTCGAGAACGACGGCCCCATGGCTGCCGATACAGGCGCCGGCCCGGATGACCGTGCTGGCCCCCGAAACGTGGACACCGGGATGCAAGACCACTCCGGCCTCGACGCGGTCCGGGTCGACATCGTCGTCGATGACGACCAACCCGGGATGGGATATCTCGACCCCCTTCGCGATCAGCGCCCGCTTCAGATTCTCGCTCACGCGAGCGATGTTACCGCCTGATCTCCTCGCTACCATGCACGGCCCCGAACCGGCGCTCATTCATGGCCCAGATCCCGCACACAACCGAAGACATCGAGAATCTGATCGATCCCGAGGTCCGCGCCGAGATCGGTGACCCCATTCCCGTCACCACCGCCGCGACCGTCGTCTACGTCCCGCTGCTGCTGATAGGCCTCTTCCTTGCGATCTTCTGGCAAGGCAGCCTTTCAACCAGGGAGTTCGGATGGCCACGAGTGGCCGAGGACGTCGCCCTCGGCGTTGGCGTCGGCCTGGCGCTGGTCGCGGTCACCTGGTTCCTGTCCCGCGTCCTCACGCCTCTCCAGGAACTGGAGCGCGAGTTCCGCCGGGTCCTTGGCAACGTGACAACGCGGCGCATTCTGGCGCTCGCGGTCCTCTCGGGGATCGCTGAGGAGCTCGTGTTCCGCGGCACCCTGCAGCCCTGGATCGGCTACGTGGCGACGAGCATCATCTTCGGGTGCGTCCACTTCGTCCCGAGCCCCGTGTTCCTTCCCTGGACCCTCTTCGCGCTGGGAGCGGGTTTTCTTTTCGTATGGCTGTTCGAGGCTCGCGACAGTCTCGTCGCCCCGACGTTCGCC
>JABSRK010000619.1 GCA_013213915.1 Planctomycetota bacterium | reverse complement strand
CGACGTCGGCCACCCTCGTCATTTCCTTGACGGCGTCTTGGCGGTTCTGCGTCGCATAGCAGATGTCGTCCCTTCGGGGCAGCAAGATCTCGGGGAAACGCCGGCGCAGGACTTCCATGATTTCGCGCGTGTCGTCTACCGAGAGGGTTGTCTGGGTGACGCAGCCGAGCATGGAGGAGTTGTGGACCTCGAGCTTTTCGGCGTCCTCGGCCGATTCCACCAGGTGCATCCGATCCGGTGCGTGGCCCATGGTGCCCTGGACTTCGACGTGACCGGCGTGGCCGATGAGGACGATGTCATACCCCTGCCGCGCCAGACGCACGGCTTCCTTGTGCACTTTCGTGACCAGCGGACAGGTTGCGTCGATGACCTGCAGTCCATTGCGTTCAGCGGCGCTGCGTACGGCGTGGTCTTGATTTCCACAGGCAGGTCCCGGCGGGTTCCAACCTCCCACCGGGACCAGCTCCCTCCCGGGGTGCGGACCATCGCAGCTCCACCGCCGGCTTTGACAAGCCACGAAGCGTCCTCAGGCGTCGCACCGCCTGCCGCGATCGCAACCACCATGACGACCCAGCCCGTCGACCGCCGACGGATCGATCGCATCAGCGCCGCCCGCCGCCCACTTTCCCAGCTTTACCCTTCGCGAGGCGGGCACGGCTCGCCATCTTCATCAGCGCGCTCTCGACCCGTTCCTCCTCGACCGTCCCTGCGAACCGAGCCCGCAACGACGCCGTGTGGGCGTCGAGCGCGCCGCGAGCGCCGCGTACGTCCTTCTGGCGGAGCTTCAGCGCTACCAAGGCATCCAACGCATCGATGCTCTGCCGCCAGAGATCACCGTGTTCCTTCAGGCACTGACGCAACAGCGCCTCCGCCCGGTCGTCCTCCTTGGCGTCACGCGCGAATCCCGCCAGCCGGTTCAAGGCCCGCGCCCGTGAACGGGCCTGTCCCGGGAAGCTATCGACAACGCGCTGCAGCGCTCTCACGGCCTCCTCGCGCCGCTTGCCCCTGCGATACAACGACGCGAGATCGTGCAGCGCGTCGCAACAGGGACGCTGCTCCTCGGGGACCTGAAACACCTTGTTGAACGCCGCTTCGGCCTCCTTGAGCCGATCGAGGCGCCGATACGTCCGTCCCAGCTCGAGCCAGGCACGCGCAAGCGCGGCCTTCTGCTCGGGATACCGCTCCGGCACGAGGATAAGCAGACGCACGCAGTCTTCGTACACCTTGGTCCGCGCCACTCCGGTCTTGCCGCGCGCATCGAGGGCACGTTTCCGCGCCGCCGACAGCAGCGACCTTCCGCTGTCCTGCCCAACGGCCTCCCAGGGCAACAGCGCGAGAGCCGCGACGATCATCAAGCATCGCATCATCAATGGACTCCTCGGCTCCGGACGCCGGTGGTTCGATCCGCTCCCATCGATCGATCAACCGGCTCCGCCGAGCGCGAGCGCCCAGATCTGCCCTTCCTCATACGACGCGTCCCGTACCGTCTTCACACCCTCGTGGAGCATCCGGCGCAGGCGTCCACGGGTGATCCCCATGCGTCGCGCCGCCACCTCAGGAGAGAGAGACTGCTCGAGGCGCAGACGCACTGCGCGGCTGTGTTGAGGACACAGAGTGGCGAGTCGGGTCGCGATCCAGTAACGCGCCTCGTCTCTCAGAAGGCCCGCCGAGGGATCGCGGAAATACGCGATCGCGTCTTCGGGAAACTCCTCGACAACCCGTGCGCGGCGCAGGGAACTGCGCCATCGGTTAAGCACGATGCTGGAC
>JABSRK010000618.1 GCA_013213915.1 Planctomycetota bacterium | reverse complement strand
TGATCGCGGTGGTGCTCGTTCTGATCGGCGTCCTGGTGCAGTTCGCCGTCACGACGATACGCACAAGTGAGCCGTACGTGCTCGTGCAGCGCCAGGCCATGTACGCGGCGCTGGCAATCTTCGCAGGTCTTGGGGCCTACGGGTTCGGGTATCGCCGCGCGGTGACGTGGTCGCGGCCCATGCTCGTCGGCACATGGGCCCTCCTCGGCCTGCTGCTGCTCCCGGGCGCTCATGTGAGTGGTGGCTCGGCGCGGTGGATCGAGCTCGGGAGCTTCGGCCATCTGCAGCCGTCCGAGGTGGCGAAGGTCGTCCTGGTCCTGTTCTTCTCGGGGTTCGCGATCCGAAAGGGCCGCGACCTGGCCGACTTCCGGACCGGCTTCCTCCCGGCCATGGCGTATCTCGGGATCACCGCGGTGCTGGTGGCGGTGGAGCCGGATCTGGGACAAACCGTGTTTCTCGCGGCCCTGTCGGCGGCGGTGCTGATGATCAACGGCGTGAAGGTGCGTCATTTCCTGCCCGTCTTCGCGGTCGTCGTGCCGGTGCTGTTTCTCGCCATGAGTGAGAAGTGGGCGTACATCGGCAGGCGCGTGGAGGGATTCTTCGCGGGGAGCCACTATCAGGTCGAGCAGGGGTTGCACTTCCTCGCTTCTGGCGGCGTTGCCGGACAGGGACTCGGCGACGGGCGCGCGCACCTGTTCGTGCCCGAGATCGAGAACGACTTCGCGCTGGTCGCGGTCGGGGAGCACACCGGCTTCGTCGGGTGCTTCCTGGTGATCGCGCTCTTTGTCGCCCTCCTGTACCAAGGCGCGCGGATCGCGCTGCTCGCGCGGGACCGCGTCGGGTTCTCCGTCGCCTTCGGTCTCGCGTTCATGATTGCCTTGCAGGCCGCGGTGAACATCGCCGTGGTGACGAGCCTCATCCCGCCCAAGGGCATCAGCCTGCCCTTCATCTCGTTCGGCGGGTCGTCCATGCTCGTGAACGCTGTCGCCATCGGGCTGCTCGCGTCGGTCGCCACCGACGCTCGGTCCCCCGAGGAGGCGATGGCATGAATCGCATTCAGACCAGATACACGGGGAGCTCCCGGGCCCGGCGGCCCGCTCCCATCTCACGCCTGGAATATCGCGCAAGACATTATGTCATTTCAAACGTCACACCTCCGCACCGCCGGGCCCGGGAGAACTCCATCACACAACAGGGAGGAACTTCATGAACATGCCTCCAGAGAAGGTGGGCGTGCTCGTCATCACCGCCGTCATCGCGATCCTCGTCAGCGTGACGCTCCTCAACAGTGAGGAGCGGACCGTCCCGGACCGGGACGCGACGTGGGAAGGTGATGGGTTCGAGAACCTCGAGTCCGTCGCTGACGATTTTCGGGTCGACGATCTGCGCGCGGGCGAGCATCGGACACGGGTGCAGAAGCCCTACAAGAAGCGGCTCGAGAAGAAGGAAGCCGACCGGCCGCGCCCGTCGATCCTGCGCCACCAGGTGCAGAAGGGTGAGACGCTCGGCTCCATCGCCCGGAAGCACTACGGGAAGAGCTCGATGTGGCAGGTCGTCGCCAGGGCCAATCCCGGTCTCGATCCGAAGAAGATGCGGGCCGGGATCGTGATCCAGATCCCGTCGCTGGCGGGTCGCCGTATTGTCGCGCCGCCAGCCGGTCGCCCATCGGAGCGGTCAACCGGCCTTTCGGGGGGTGAGTGGTACAGGGTCGCGCGCGGCGACAGCCTCGAGCGGATCGCGCGCAAGAAGCTCGGGAGGGGCAGCGCCTGGCCGGAGATCTA
>JABSRK010000617.1 GCA_013213915.1 Planctomycetota bacterium | reverse complement strand
AGCGAACAGGTAGGTCAATGCGACGGACACCTGCACGAGGCGTAGGGGCCACGTTGCGAGATCGCTCCTTTCGGGCGTAGATTTTCCGCGCCAGCGCCTGATGAGAGCGTCCACGGAGACGCGGGCGCCGCAAGGCGAGAGCGGCAGCACCATCAGCGCGAACGCGAGGGAAATCTTCTCGTGGTGCGCTTGCCCGAACGAGTATCCGAGGCCCCACCAGTACAGGCCGAAAACAGCAACGATCAGCGTCGCCGTTCGCGTGAAGAGACCGACGACCCCCATGACGTACGCGATGGCGAGGATCGCGATCATCGCGCGCGCCATATGCAGGTCGGGCGGTCCGATGCCGAGGGCCTCGACGAAGTACACGGGATTCCACAGATGGCCAACCTCGCTGCCCGACGATCCGGCGTAGCTGAGGATGACGCTGCTGGGGTACGCCGTCGCGTAGCCGGCGATGGTCAGGATCAGGATGCGCCAGACCCCGAGGGCGACGAGGGATCCCTCGGCGAACCACACGCGGTTCCATGTCCATGCGGTCGACTTCACCGCGGCGCCTCGACTGCGCCCATGACGAGGGGGGCCACGGGTACCTTGCCGTTGCGCGTGAGCCGCGTCCGGTACTGGACGACGCGGAGCGCGCGGGCGTTCACGCCTCCCGGTAGCTGGTTGTACAGGTCGAGCAGGTGGCGACGATACGCCGGGTCTCCGTTGAGGAACGGGCGGATGACCTGCCAGCGGGTGTCGAACACCAACTTGAACCGGCGCAGGTCGGCGCTTCGTTCTTTGCCGTCGCGTGTTGCGATGGCCATGGACACCGGGCCGCCGATATCGTTCTCACGGCTCTTTTCCGTGTACATGGAGAACCCGCAGAATGGCCATCCGCGTGCGTGCGGAAACAAGCCCGCCACGAGCTGCAGCACGAGCCACGTGAGGATGAAAGTCGACACGAGGGCGCGCCCATAGTTCGCACGTCCGCCTCCGGAGCGACGCGCGAGCATGAGGAACCCGCCCAGAACCAGGACGGCGAATGCGCCGCTCCCGCCGAGTAGCACGGCGGGACGCAGCCACCACGGGTACGCACAGCGCAGTTCGATGACGACAGGCGTCGAGCGACGGAGGTCTCTGTCGAGGGCCACGAGTTCGACTGTCCTGTCGCCGGGGTTGAGGCCGGCGATGGTGAGTCCGCGGCCGGGCAGCGGAAGCCAGTTGTGGTGTCCGTCGGTGACCCAGCGCAGCGTGGCTTCGCCCGCGCCCGTGGCGGAGGTGTTCACGTCCACGGCGATGGGCCACGTGCGTGCGAGTGCCTTGCCACTCCACTCGTTGCCATCGACCGTGACGCCATTGATCCGTGGAGGCAGACCCTGGTCTGGTACGTAGCGGAACCCGCCTGCCGCCGTGAGCACTTCGAGTCCACCTTCGGGGTGTAGGCGGAGCCCGGTGTACGGCGGCCCTGGCAACTCGGGGTAGTCTCCCGATCGTCCGTAGAAGAACCCCGTGTTCACGACACCGAACGCGCGGTCCGTCGCGATCCACAAGCGGCGCTCGTCGTCGAGGACGATTCCGACCGGTGATCCCTTGGGAGCGCCGTCACCGAGGTCGATCCGATCGATGGTGTCGACCGACGGATGGACGAGGAAGATCCCGTGCTCGGCCGCGACGAACGTGCCCCCGTGGGGGTCGGGTTCGAATTGTCGAATGCGCCCCGTGGGGCGCCCGGGAAGTTCGCGGAGGACCTTCTCACCCTCGTCCGCGAGGCGGATGACGTGATCGCCGCGTGC
>JABSRK010000616.1 GCA_013213915.1 Planctomycetota bacterium | reverse complement strand
CCCTCGCTGCTGCCCGCGAGTTTTGGAATGCGGTCGGCCGGCGTGGTGGGAGCGATCAGACGGATATGCTTCAGCGAATCGAGTTCCTGGAGCTCTTCATTGAGGGAAACCTCGTCCGGCGGAAGATCAAGCAGGAGGACCCCGTCGGCTCCCGCCTCGGCCGCGTCAAGGTGAAACGCTTCGAAGCCGTAGGTGTATACCGGATTGAGGTAGGTGAAGAGGACGATAGGAACTTCTGAGCTTTCCCGGAAATGGCGAATCAGGTCAGCCACCCAACCCCGGGTGACGAAGGTGTCATTGTTCAGGAGCACAACGTAGTCGCCAGTCGACCCCTGGATCCCAACGTTGTTCCCGGCGGCAAAGCCCCGGTTCTCGTCGAGACGAATCAGCGTCACGGCGGGAAAACGCTGTGCCAACAGGGCTGCGGTGCCGTCGATCGAACCGTTGTCCACGACAATGACTTCCGCCGCAACGCCGAAGCGTGCCTTCGCGGTATCGAGTTCAGAAAGAAGGCTCTCTACGCATTGCTCTACCAGTTCGCGCGTATTCCATGTGACGATGACGACCGATAAATCCATCACGAAGCCTCGGAAGACGGCGTAAGAAGTGTCGTCAACCCGCCAAGCGCTTCGAGTACATCGCCGGTCTGCAAGCGGGTCATGCACCGGTGATCGATGGGGCACGACCTTCGATAGCAGGGCCTGCAAGCGACTTCGGATTCGACGACACGAACCGTCTCGAGGTTCATCCCCGTTTTACGAAGACTCGTCGGCCCCATGACCACGACGCACGGCACCCCAAATGCGACCGCCACGTGACGAAGCCCCGCGTCGTTGCAGACGACGGCCTTGGCACGCCGGACAACGACCTTGAGCGCTCCCAGATCCAACCGACCCGCCAGGTTGAACGCCGGACTCTCCATCGCCACTCGAACCCGCTCGGCGAGACTTCGCTCTGCTGGTGACCCCACGATCAAAAGCTTCGCGCCGGCGCGAAAGAGACGATCGCCGACCTCCGCAAAGCGGCTGACAGGCCAGCACTTCGAGGGCCCATAGGATGCGCCCGGAACCAGCAATACGAAGGGCTCTCCCTCCGCGAGCGAAACCCCCTGCGCACCGAGAACCTGGCGAGCACGCGCTTGCTCCGCGTCGGTCGTGAAGAGTTCGAGCTTTGTACCGCGCTCGCGACAATCCACATTCCGGACGAGATCGAGTACAAATTGTTCCCGCGCAACAAAGCCTCGCCGCCCCCACGAGACCGGACGAGACACCGGTTGATGAAGAAGAACACCGCGTCCCCCGCGGCGATAGCCAACGAGGTGCTGAACCCCAGCGAGGCGCATGAGCGCCGCCGAGGAAAAGGAGTCGGGAATGCAAAGCCCAAGATCGAATCGGTTCCGATGCGCCAGCTTCCGCCCATGACGCCACGCCCCCATCCCTCGGCGCTGGGACTCTGAAAGCGGATGAACTTCATCAAACCAGGGCGCGCCATCGATGATCGGCGCCAACTCGGAACGCACCTGGAGATGCAATCGAGCCTTCGGGAAACCTTCCCGCAGCGCCCGAAAACCGGGCGTGGACATCACGAGATCCCCGAGCCAATTCGGTGCGCGGACCAGGATCTGAAGCGGTGCGTGCAACATTCCGAAAGGCCTCAGGAACGCGCTGCGCTTTGCGCGAGCGCTGTGGTGCTCCCCGCGCGTTTCACGTTGGGGCGAACGTCACCAGGAAGAATTAATTCGCGGGCCGCTTCGACGATCTCGTCCGAAGACAGACCCGCCATGCA
>JABSRK010000615.1 GCA_013213915.1 Planctomycetota bacterium | reverse complement strand
GGGGGAGCCCATGGCGGGGAACTCGAAGTTCGACTCCCAGCCCTCGCCGGTGAAGCCGGGGCCGCCGAGCTCGGCCGGGACGTCGGGGTCGCCCGCCATCGGGTCCCACTCGTAGCGGACCATGGGGAGGTCGATCGAGACGGCCGGCTTGGAGCCGCCTCCTGCATCGGGGGCGATCACTTCACCGGCTGCCGGGCGGTAACGCGCCGCCTCGCGAACCTCGGCGGCGGCGAGGCGCAATTCCTCGGCGGACTCGCGCAGGAGCTCTGCCGTCTCCTTGAGCTCGTCAGCGACCTTCTGGAACTCCTCGGTGTTGGCCTGGGCGAAGCGCTCAGGGTCACCCTGATAGCCGCAGGTGGCCGTGAGGAGGAGGAGAGAGAGAGTGAGGGGGCGGTGGATGATCTTCATACCGGGGCGCGGTGTCCGGGTTCGGATGGGGGGTGTCCACGCATTCTAGGAGATCCAAGGCCCTCTCGGGCTGTGCCCTGCCTTGATCCGCGCCTCTCTGCTGGTCACTCTTGCGTCGGAGGGCCCTTAGCTCAGTCGGTTAGAGCAAGCGACTCATAATCGCTCGGTCCCAGGTTCGAGTCCTGGAGGGCCCACCACTGACGCGTTGGGCTCGCGTCTGGGAGTTGCGCCCCGCTCGACCGTTGAGGTGCTTCCAAGGTCAGGACCCGTCGTTGGGTCCAGCACGAGCGGCCGGTCTGCGGGTCGAGGCCTTGGATGAACATGAATGTGGTGCTGTTCCCCAGGTCGTCGTACACGGTCACGCTCTCTCCCAGGACCACGGGCCCATGAAGCGGGATGGACAGCGATGCTTCGAAGGTCCCTGTTTCTCCCGTACATGTGCCCCCCCCGAGGATCTCGTAGGTACCGCCGACGAGATGCTTGGAGTCGAGCGTCACGCCGGCGAAGAACTCAATCGTGACAGAGCCATCGGTGAATGTGCCGTAGACACGGGGATATGAGCCGAACCCTCCAGGGTTGAACGAGGCTTCCACACTCAAGAGAGCGAAACAGGGAGAGCCTTCGAGAGTCGCGGTCCCGGAGATGGAAGCAGGCGAGCCTCCTCCCTCGGTCGGACGATCTTGAAGGAGCTCGCACGAAAACGTCCCGCTCTCACCCGTCGAAGCTGTCCATGTTCCAGACCAGGCACCCGTCAAGTCGAAGGTGTACCCGTTCGGCCCGCTGCTCCACCCGCTGCCGTAATCGTCGTCGCAGGCGACGCTGAGACCCAGGACGGCTACGAATATGAGAGCGGATGCAGGCAGCGCTTGTCGCCCTCGGCGAGGCGCATTTGTCGGGCTTTGGATGACTTGCCTCAGTTGCGTCTTCGTCTTCCGCCGCCCTTTCCGCCGCCGCTCGCGTACTTCACGCCGCAGCCGTAGGGCTTGGCGCCGAAGTCGATCTCGCGGCCCTCCGCCAAACACTCGAGCGACATGGAGACGAAGTTCTGGTACTCGCCTTTCGCGCGACCATTGGGGGAGTTGTCGATGGCCCCGTTGTAGACCAGGCGGCCATCGGGGTTGATGACGTACATGTGCGGAGTCGTCTTCGCACGGTAGCGCTGACCCACGACGCCTTCCTCGTCGATCAGGAGGGGGTAGTTGATGTTCCAGTTGCTGGCGGCGTTCTTGTTGACCTCGACACCGTGCCCCTGCTTGCCGGGGGCGCCGGAGTTGATGGCGAGCCAGACGACACCGCCCTCAGACATCTCATTGCCCATGTCGACGAGCGGACCCGAGGTGTGGGTGCGGACGACCACCGGACAGCCGGGGTTGAACCA
>JABSRK010000614.1 GCA_013213915.1 Planctomycetota bacterium | reverse complement strand
ACCGGCCCCGTGTTTCGTATGCGCCAGACTCCAGTAATGCGCGCCGTAAAAACCCACCTGAACCAACTCCGGCCGGGTCTCCCGCACAAAGGGCAGATAATCCTCGTGCGCATAGTTAGCCCAATGGGCAACCATGGTTGTGAAGTCCACCGTTCGCTCAAGCTCGATGCCCTTGGCAGCGGAACATGAAGCGAACAAGCCAACTACAATCAAGACGCCTGATCGGCTATGGACAAGACCAAGTGGAATGATTCCTTTATCGGGGTAGTTCGATCATTTGACCGAGCGGGTGAACTGCTGCTTCTGGTCGGTGGGGAGAGTCACCGGGCTGGGGGCATCGACGTCCTGCCAAGGCCCGTTGATTGTAGGCGCGGTCTGCAGCCGGCCCTCGAAGGTCAGCGTGATTGTTCCGTCGCCGTTGTTCACGAAGCCAAGCCCGGGGGGCGCGACCTGCCCGGCGACAGTGAAGTCGGCCGTGGCCAGTGGGCGGTAGCCATCGTCCGCAAGGAACAGCACGCGGTACTCCCCGTCCGGAAGCCCGTCGGCGAAAGTCACGCTGCCGTTGGCCAAGCTGTCGCTGGGGGTTCGGAAGCCGCCCACGTAGGCCCAGGCGATGCTGCTGGTCTCACCGAGGGGCATGAGGCTGATCCAGTCCGACGGGTTGCCGGGGCCGTTGCTGAAGCGGATGGTGATGGCTTCGCCCGGGGCGTAGTGGAGCCTGCCGGGGGCCACGCCCGGGGGAACTCCCACCGTGAAGGCCACCGGATCGGCAAGCTGGTGGTAGCCGTCGTTTCGAAAGAACCGGGCCACGTAATCCCCCACGGGTAGCTTGTTGGCGAAGGTCACTGAGCCGTCGGAGAGACCGTCGCCAGCGGTGATGCTGCCGTCGACATACACCCAGGCCAGGCTGCCCTGCTCGCCGGGTGTCATGTCCAAGCGATAGATACCGACCCAATCCCGGGGATTGCCGGGGCCGCCGCTGAAACTCACCGTGACCGGCTCACCGATGACATAGCGGTCCTTGTCGGTGGCCAAGCCGGCGAGCGTCGGCTCCGGCTCGGCATCCGAGGCGACGGTGATGTTGTCGACCGCCCACCAGTTGTCGTGGCCCTGGTAATCCCAGGCCACAACGGCGGTCTGCGCCCCCGCAGGATTGTTCAGCTTCAGCGAGACCGTTTCATCGTAGGCGGTCGGTGTATGGGAATTGAGCTCGAGCAGGGTGACCGGCGCGCCGCCGTCATACGCCACGGTGACGCGGGAACTGGACGAGTCAAACAGCCGAATCTTGATGTCATCGATATAATGTTTCTGGTGGGCGCCGCCAGTGCGTGCGGCGAACAGGAACTGGGCGGCCTCGATGGGAGCCAGGTCGATCGGCACACCGTCGATCACGTCATAACCGCGAAAGTTGACTGTCGCCAATCCATTGGCGACCCGAATGTTGACATCGGTCCATTCCGAGTTATCCCACATCATCAGGAATTCACCATCTTCCTTGACGAATTTCTCACTGTCGGAAGCGCCGGATTGCCCGTGAAACTTCTGAATAGCGACGGATTTTTTGCCGTTAAAAATCTCGATGGCGGGCGCCTCGCCGCCACCCGAGTCCCAGGCGTCGAAGCAGACCCGGAAGGCCGCATCACGGACGCCCTCCTCCGCCGGATAGGTCAGGTTTGGCAGGTCGTTGCCGATGCTCACACTCAACCCGTCCGCCGGGCGGCTGGTGCCCCTGCCCATGAACATCCGGAAACTGATTTCGAACTCGTTAAACGCCGCACCATCTGAAAAATCATC
>JABSRK010000613.1 GCA_013213915.1 Planctomycetota bacterium | reverse complement strand
CGATCGGGCCCGAGTCAGCGACATGCCCGACGAAATAGGGGTGTACCTCGATGCGATGCAGGCGCCGGGCCCCATTAGCGGATTCGGGTTCTTGCAGGTTCCAGTCCTCGAGCAGGCGGGATATCTCATCGGGATAGGCGAGGCCATCGACCAAGCCCGCGTCTACGGCCGCCTGCGCGGGAAAGGGTCCACGATCGATCAATGCGCGAACAGAGACCTCGTCGAGTTCCCGACCCAGCGAGATGCCGGACACGAGTTCTGCGAAGACATCCCGCTGCCAGCTCTCGACCTGATCGCGCTCATCGTCCGACATGGAGTCGCGCGTGAAAGTGTCGCCCGCACTCTTGTAGCGCCCGATGTGCACCACCTCGGCCCGAGCCCCCACCCGGTCGAGCAGATCCCGCAGGAAGAAGCGCTCTGTTCGCAGCCCGAGCAGAAACAGAGTCCCCGTTTCCGGCAACCAGATCCGGTCCGCACCGCACAGGGCGAGATACTGGGCGTCATTCAGGCCTTCCGCCCAGACAGCCACCCGGCGTCCGGAACTGCGAAACTGCCGAATCGCCCGCCCCAACGAGAGAGCCGAAGCAAAGCTCCCCCCGGACCCACGCAACCGGATCAGTACTCCCCCGATCCGGTCGTCCACCGCGGCCCGCTCGAGGCAGCGCAAGAGATCCGTCAACCCGAGCTGGAGTGATGCACCAAAGGCCCGGGTCTGCTCGGGCCAGTCTCCAGAAAGTTCGATTTCAAGCCAGCTCCCTTTCGGAATCCGCAGCGCGGACCTCATCACCCAACGCCGGAACCCCCGCCGGACCTTCGCACCCAGCCGCCGCCCAAAGCCCAAGATTCAGCGCCGCCTACGCCGACGTTCAGAGAGATAGTCGACCATCAGGAACGAACCGAGTTGATGAGGGCGGGTATAGAAAGCCCGTCCCTGGTTGATTTTGGTCATGTGCTCGACAAAGCCCACCAATTCGGGTGCATCGTCGAGCATGAAGGTGTTGATGGTGATTCCCATGCGCGTGATCCGCTTGACTTGCTTGAGCGTTTCCGACACGGCGTGGGGCGAGATACCTCCCATGCCCATGGGCCACTCCACCCGGAGTTGACCCTCCTGGTAGTACGCAGTGGGCTGGCCATCCGTGATCACGATGATCTGAGGGCTCGCGCTCCGGTGCCGGCCGATCAGGCGCTCGGCCACCATCAGCCCTTCCTGCAGGTTCGTGAATGGATCGCCCATGTCCCAGCAGATCTCAGGCAATTCCTTGATCTGGAGTTCCCGGGCGCGGGTCGAGAATCCCACCACGGAAAAGTGGTCGCGGGGAAAGCGGGTTCGGATCAACTGGTCCATGGCCAGTGCCACGCGTTTGGCCGCCGGAAAGCGATCCTGCCAGGACATGGACCAACTCAAGTCGAGTAGCAGTACCGTCGTGGTCTCGGTGCTGTAGTCCATCTCCCGGATCTCGAAATCGTCTAGCGAGAGGGCGACCCGTCCCGAGTGCTTCCCTGGCTCCGCCGAGCGCCGCCGTACGCCGTTCATGATCGTCTTCACGATGTCGAGATCGAGCGGATCCCCGAACTCCCAGGGCCGGGTCTCGTCCGGCCGCGGCATCGCTGCGCCGTAATCCGGCATCTCGTGTTCTCCCGCCAGGCCCTTGCGCAGTGCGCTATAGACATCCGCCAGCGCAGAAGCGCCGATCTTGCGAACGGCGCGCGGCGTGAGATCGTCATTCCGAAGCAGTCCCGCCCCTTCGAGTCGAGGCCTCAGGTCCCGCAGCAAAATGAACGACTGCGCGCC
>JABSRK010000612.1 GCA_013213915.1 Planctomycetota bacterium | reverse complement strand
TCGTGATAAAGGCCGTCTTCTTCCTGTTCTTCGTGTTCATCCTCATCCGCATCATCAAGGCACGACAGAAGGTCGCCGCTGTGGCCAAGACCTTTGGCGCCGTCGCTCGGAAACGCGGGATGCAAGTCAGGCGCCGCATGAAGGGGCTCGCCCCCCCACGCCTCAGCGGCGACTACAAGGGCTACCGGTTCACCGCAGACGTCGCCACGGGATCCCTGGACGGCCGTCTCCGGTCGCACACAAGCATCAAGCTGGAGTTCCGCAAATCGCTGTCGCTCGGGCTCCAGCTCGAGTGGAAGCCCCACACCCAAGACATCCACGTCGGCGACGTCGCATTCGACCAGCAGATCTCCGTGCGCGGCGACGACGCCCAGGAGATTCGTGAATTCCTCACACCCACCCGTCGGTTCCACTGCCTTCGCTTCCTTTCGCGCCGTGGATACCGCGTCATCCACGACGGCGGGATCCACGTTCAACTGCGCGGTTCCCTCCACACCAAGGAAGCCGTGGATGCCGTGCTCGAGTCCATGGCGGCCCTGGCTGACCAGCTCGTGGGCGACACCCCTCCGCCGCTATCCAAGGCCATCGAGGAGCAGACGAGAGGCGAACTCGACCAAGCCCTCGAATCCGTTCGCGCCATTCCCGAGGGCGCCCCAGAAGCCACCCCCGACCGCAAGGTGCTGGAAGGCGAGATCCTCTACACCGGGGGGCGCTACGAGGAGGCCGCGGACGCGTTCGCCAGCGCCCGCGACGCAGACCCCAACGACGCCGAAGCGGCCGCCTGGCATGACCAGGCCGCAGCCCGAGCGGCGGGAGAAGAGCCGCCACCCCTGTCCGAAGAACTCGCATCTCCGCTGCCCGAGCCACCCCCCAGCACCGACGACGGCGCTCAGTTCGACGACGTTTGCGCCAGCTTATTTGCCCCCAACGTGCGCAGCCTGCAGGTCAGCCAGCTATTCGAGCAGCACTTCCAGGACGTGACCGTCGAGTGGGCGGGCAAGCTCGAGCGCGCCAACCGGGCATCATTCGACCTCGTCTTCGGCAACGATCCGTGCACCAAGGCGGTCGTCGAGCTTGGAGAGTACGGCGACGGCCTCGCTTCGCGCATGATCCACGCGGTCGTCCAGTTCCCCGAAGACATGGCGGAGAGCCTCGGTGACTTGCAAGGCAAGCCCGTCAGGTTCAGCGGTCGCCTGGTCCGCTGCGACCCGTTCATGCGCAACCTGTTCGTGGCCGACGCGAAGCTGTTCAGTTGAGGGCCGCGAGGGCCAGATCGCGGATGGCCTGGGGAAGCGCCGCATCACCGGCGATGTTCTGCAGCCGCGACCGGGCCAGGGCCGTACCGACCCGCCGGTAGAAGTCGATCGCGGCGTTCATCACGTCCGCGTTCGACGCGAACTGCATCCGGATCTCGTCCACCAACGGGATAGCCGGCTCGCTGGTCAGGAGCAGGACCCCTTGGATCATCGGGCCCCGAAACGGGGAGTTCTCGTCGCGCAACAGCGCCAGCGTCAGATCCACACCCTTCTGGTCTCCCTGGCGGACGAGCCCGAACATGGAGTTGATACGCACGTTGTCGTTCTTCGAGTCCATGCCCGCCCGACACGCGTCGAGGACGCCCGCGCCATCCATGAAACAGAGCGCGTGGCTCGCCAGTGTCTGGACTGTCGTGTTCGAGTCCGAGAGCGCGTCCTGCAGCAACTGCACGGCGCGCGGGTCACCGAGGCCTTTCAGCAACTGGGTCGCGACCACGCGCTCATCAGCATCGTCGGAAGCGAGCAACTCCGCTGCGGCC
>JABSRK010000611.1 GCA_013213915.1 Planctomycetota bacterium | reverse complement strand
GCCGGATGTAACCCGAACTGAAGTCCAACATGGGCTCCTCTTCCAGTTCGGGGTCTCGCACGCGAGGGCAGCACTGCTCGTAGCCCCTGGACTCCATGTGGTTGAGGAGGCGGCAGACGTATCCACAGGTGAGGTCGCACTTGAGCGTCCATGACGCGTTGGTGTAGCCCATGGACATGGCCATGTTCGGCACGTCACTGAACATCATGCCCTTGTACGACATGCACCTGGATGGATCGACGGAGCGGCCATCCACCTTGATCTCGAGTCCTCCGTTCAGTTGCAGGTTGAGCCCGGTGGCGGTCACCACTACGTCGGCCTCGAGTTCGTCGCCGGATTCGAGTCGCAGACCCTTCTCGGTGAAGCAATCGATCCGGTCGGTCACCATCGATACAGAACCGTTTCTGAGGGACTCGAAGAGATCGCCGCCCGCAACGAGACACATCCTCTGCATCCAGGGACCGTAAGGTGGATTGAAGTGGCGTTCCACATCGTACGCATCCCCCAGTTCCCTTCTTACGCTTCCCAGAAGCAAACGCTTGGCCCTCTCGGGGAAGCGGCGGCAATACTTGAAGAAGAGCAGGCCCAGCAGCACGTACTTCCAGCGTGTGATCAAGTAGGCGGCCTTCGAGGGAAGATGGCGTTGCAAGAAGTTCGCGAAGCGATCCTCCAGGGGGGCAGAAAGCATATAGGTCGGCGTCCGCTGGAGCATCGTGACGTGTGCAGCCTTCTTTGCAAGCTCGGGCACGAGGGTCACCGCCGTGGCGCCACTACCGATCACCACCACACGTTTGCTCTCGTAGTCGACGTCGGAGGTCCACTTCTGGGGGTGGATGATGCGGCCCGCAAAGCGTTCCCGGCCCTCGAACTCGGGCGTATACCCCTGGTCGTAGTCGTAATAGCCCGAACACATGAAGAGAAAGTTGCAAGTAAAGAGGCACGTCTCGCCCGCGCGTTCCGTCTCGACGGTCCAGCGGGCCTTTTGCGTCGACCAGGCCGCCTGCTTCACGTGGTGGCCGAATCGGATCTTGCGATCGATGCCGTACTCGGCCGCGGTCTCGCGGACATAGTCGAGGATCGCCGGACCCTCGGCGATCGCCTTCGGCTCCGTCCAGGGACGGAACGAGAACCCCAGCGTGTACATGTCCGAGTCTGAACGCACACCCGGGTAGCGAAAGAGATCCCAGGTCCCCCCAATGCTGTCCCGACGTTCGAGAATCGCGTAGCTACGGCCGGGACACTCGGTCTGAAGGTGATAACCGGCGCCAATACCGGAAATCCCAGCCCCCACGACCAACACGTCGACATGTTCAGCGAGCATGTAACCAGTCTAACCCGCGGCGAGGTGGGGCACATGAGGGTGCGGGCACGGGAACTCAAGCGAAACGCCAGAACGGTCCAGATTCGAGCTGGGGTGCCTTCGAGCCCATGGCTCGGCCGCCGGGATCCCACGGCTCACGTCAAAGCGTAGCGCCCTCGGGGCAAAGTCCCATGGGACTTCAGGGAACGCGCGCCAGAATCCGCACGGGTGCACCGCTTCCGCCCCGGATCTTCATGGGAAGCGCGATCACTTCGAAGCCCCGCGAGGGCAACCGATCGAGAGAAGCCACGTTTTCGAGCACCGGAACCTGGGCGGCGGCCAGCACCCGATGCGCCTCGAAGTCGCTGGAAATACCCGGATCAATGCTGGCGGTGTCGATGCCCACGGCTCGCATGCGACGTTCATCGATCAACCAACGGGCCGCCTCGCCCGCGAGGCCCGGGAAGTGAAGTTCCTTGACCGCCTCCGGCCCGCGCCTGGCCGTGCCCA
>JABSRK010000610.1 GCA_013213915.1 Planctomycetota bacterium | reverse complement strand
GTGTGTCTCGGCGTCGGATTCAGTGTCACTCGAACGGACGCGAACGCGTCCTCTCCTGGTCGATCGCGGGGCCTTTCACAACCCCTCTTCGCGCGGGAGTGTACCGATCAGGAGCCCCCCTCCGTTAGAGCAGCCCTGCGTCCCGCAAGGTGTCCAGATCTTCTGCAATGCTCCCCGCGGTCTTCTGCATCTGGATGCGGGCCTCCGCCGTGAGCGGCAGCTCCACGATGGCCTCCACGCCATCCGCCCCGAGCACAGCCGGGACCCCCATGTAGAGGCCCTCCAGACCGTACTGGCCGTTCAGGAGGCAGGCAGCGGGCATCAGTCGCTTCTCATCCCCCAAGATCGCCCCCGCCATCGCAACCGCCGATGCAGCTGGCGCGAACCAGGCGCTCCCTGTCTTCAGCAAACCCACGATCTCGGCGCCTCCGTGCCGTGTGCGGTCCGAGATCGCGTCGATCTCCACCGATCCGAGGAGCGCACTGAGAGCGACCCCGCCCACGCTGGTGTGCTCCGGAACCGGCACCATCGAGTCACCGTGGGCCCCGAGCACCATGGCCTCGGCGTCCCGGGTCGCAGTTCCGGTCGCCTCGGCGGCGAAGAATCGGAAGCGCGCGGAGTCGAGCACTCCCGCCATGCCCACGACACGACGCGCCGGAAAGCCCGTGTGCGCGCGCATCAGGTGGACCATCGAATCGAGCGGGTTCGTTACGACGATCACCACCGCGTCGGGAGAGGAATCCCGCAGGTAGTCAGCCACCGCGCAGACGACCTTGCCGTTGGTCTCCAACAGGTCCGAGCGGCTCATTCCGGGAGTGCGCGGTTTACCGGCAGTCATGATCACGACGTCGGACCCGGCGGTCTCGCCGGGGTCGTTCGTCCCGACCACGCGGGCGCCGAAGCCCTCGACCGCCGCCATCTGGTTCAGGTCGAGGGCGATGCCCTGGGGCCGCCCCTCGACGACATCGATCAGGCACACCTCGCTGGCGAGGTCCTTCGCAGCCGCAAGCTGGGCGCACGTCGACCCGACGTACCCCGCTCCGACGACCGTTATCTTGCGGCGGGCGATGCTCACGAAACCGAGCCTAGGGCCAAGCAGCTCAGCCGTCGAGCAGGTCCTCGGAGTTCTCCTCCCACCACTTTCGCCAAAAACCCTGGGTCTTTCGACGGTCCGAGTCCTTGCCGAGGGGGTCGAAGCGGAAGTCCTTCCCGGAGAGCACCCGCAGGGCGACGACCGCCGCCTCGCGCACGGCCGCCTGATCGTCAGAGAGGCCGTCGATGAGTCCGGGGATCGCCGACGGACTGCCCAGGTCGCCCAGGACACGCGCCGTCGCCATGCGAACGAACACGTCGTCGTCCGACAGCATCGGCATGAGGTGCGGGACGACGCGCGCGTCGCCCGTGTCCCCGAGCACCGTCACTGCGTTCCACCGGTTCCCGGCGCTGGCATCCTTCAGGTCCGGCAGCTGCGAGTACCAGCTCGGCTGCTGCCCGCCGCTGGCGGCGCCGCCGCCCGACACGAGCCCGCCCTCGAGGACCTCTTCGAGCGCGGTGATGCGATCAACGAAGTAACCGAGACCTTCTTCCATCGAATCGACACGCCCATTGGCCAGTCCCGCCTTGAGCGCCGCATCCTTCGAGCCGACCTCGAGGGCGCGACGATCCTCCGCGGAGGACTGACGCAGGGCCTCGAGCGAGTTGTCGGCGCGGCCTATGCGATTGCCCAGGTTCGAGACCTTCTCGTCGATCATCCCGTTCATTGCTTCGAGGGACTCCCGCATGTTGGCGTCCCTCTCCTGTCCCAGCATGGA
>JABSRK010000061.1 GCA_013213915.1 Planctomycetota bacterium | reverse complement strand
CTGGTGGTGATGATCTGCGGTGAGGCGAAGTTGCCGCCCCCCAGGTTCCGGTACCACGCAATCTTGTCGTCCCAGGCGGACGCTGAGAGCACATCCGCATCGCCGTCGCCGTCCAGGTCCGTCGCGTAGACGCTCTGGCAGCCATTGGCGGCAGTGGTGAGGATCTGCTGGCCCCCGAAGTTGCCGCCCCCCAGGTTCTGGTACCACGCGATCTTGTCCTGGTACCAGGACGCGGAGAGCACGTCGGCGTCGCCATCACCGTCGAGGTCGGTGGCGTAGACGGTCTGGGCACCGTCGGCGGTGGTGGCGATGGTCTGTTCGGGCCCGAAGTTGCCGCCCCCCAGGTTCTGGTACCACGCGATCTTGTCGTCGTCGCGGGACGCGGAGAGCACATCCGCATCGCCGTCGCCGTCCAGGTCCGTCGCGTAGACGCTCCTCACGCGATCAGCGGTGGTCGTGAGCGTCTGCGACGCCCCGAACGTGGTCTGCGCGACGAGGGACGGAATCAGGGTCAGGAACAGGACTGCGAACTTCATGGGGGGGGCTCCCGAGGGGATCGACGTCCAACGCACCAGGGGTTGGCGGGACCCCACCATCGTAGCCCCAACGAGGCCCCCGGCGCGAGAATCGGAAGGGTGGGGACCTCAATACCCGTCTCTGGCCCTCCTGTCCGCGGCTCCCTACTCTGTGGGCGACCATGCTGCAGCTTTCAGGAACTCCCCAGCCCATGAGCGGGCGAAGTCGATGAACCCCCTGCGAAAACGGCTGATCACCGCCTCGGGCCCACTGTTCGCGTTCTACGCCATCTTCGCGTCGTTCTGCGCGTACTTCTGCATGTACGCGTTTCGCAAGCCGTTCGCCGCCGCCGATTTTGATGGCAAGTTCGGCCTCCTCGGAATCGACCTGAAGACCGGACTCGTCATCAGCCAGATCGTCGGGTACGCGATCTCCAAGTACATCGGGATCAAGGTCTGCTCGGAAATCACGCCAGGGCGTCGCGCGATCATGCTCGTGGGGCTCATCCTGTGGGCAGAGGGAGCGCTGATGATCGTCGGCGTCGCCCCGGGTAGCTGGAAGGCCCTCGGTCTGATCCTCAACGGGTTGTCCCTGGGAATGGTCTGGGGCCTGGTGGTCTGGTACCTGGAAGGGCGTCGGACCTCCGAACTCCTGCTGGCGGGACTCAGCTGCTCCTACATCATCGCCAGCGCCGTGGTGAAGGACATCGGGAGCTGGATGATGGACATGGGGGTGAGCGAATCGTGGATGCCCGCCGCCACCGGAGCATGCTTCCTCACTCCGTACCTGGTGTCCGTGTGGCTCCTCAACCAGCTCCCGCCCCCGGACGAAGCGGACGTGGAGGCCAGGGTCGAGCGGAAGCCCATGGGAGGCAAGCGCATCGCGTTCCTGACGAGGTTCGCCTTCGGCCTCGCGCTTCTCTTCGTCTTCTACTTCTTCCTCACGGCGTCCCGCGACTTCCGCGACAACTACGGCCCGGAGCTGCTCTCCGAACTCGGCCTCCGCGAGCAGAAGGCTATCTTCACGGACATCGAGAAGTTCGTCGCCCTGGGAGTTCTCGTGATGCTCGCCGCCCTCGTCCTCATCAAGGACAACAGGAAGGGCCTGATCGGTGCGCTCGTCATCATCATCATGGGCACTGCGTTGATGGGCGCCAGCACCCTGTTGTTCCAACACGGGATGATCGACGGCTTCTGGTGGATGGTGCTGGTGGGCCTCGGGATCTACCTCGCGTACGTGCCGTTCGGCTCCGTCGTGTTCGACCGCATGATCGCGTCTACCCGCACCGTCGGTACCGCGGTGTTCGCCATCTACGTGGCCGACGCCCTTGGCTACACCGGGTCCGTCGGCATGCAGCTCTACAAGGACCTGGGGCAATCCGAGTCCACCCGACTGGAGTTCTTCATGGACTTCACGCTCTACCTGTCCGGACTGGGCATCGTCGCGCTGGTGGTCGCGAGCGTGTACTTCTGGTTCCGGTGCCGCCCCGAGGTAAGGAACCCGTCGTGAGCCCGGATAATCGCGCGGAACGGTTGCGGACGTTGGTCGCTTCACGGCAACCCGGCCACGGTCTGCCTGGCCCCTTCCAGTGGGATGAGGCGGTTCATCAACAGGACATGAACCGGATCTGGCGAAGCGGTTGGCTATTCGCCGGGCTGTCGTGCGAAGTACGCAAACCTGGTGATTGGCTGCGCTTCGACGTGGACACCGACTCCGTGGTGGTCATCCGGGGGGACGACGGCGTGGTGCGCGGCTTCCACAACGTCTGCCGGCACCGAGGGACCCAGGTCTGCCTGGAGGACGCGGGACACGCGGTGTCCCTCGTCTGTCCCTACCATCAGTGGACCTACGCCCGGGATGGGAGCCTGATCACCTGCCGCGGGATGCACGACATAGACAAAGCAGCCCTCGGTCTGAGCCCCGTCCACGTGCGCGACGCGGAGGGACTCCTCTTCGTCTCTCTCGCTGACCACCCGCCGGACTTCACCGCGGCCTTCGACCTCATGGCGCCCATGGCCCGGGTCCAGAAACTCGCCCACGCCAAGGTCGCCAAGCACATCGACTACGAGATCGAAGCGAACTGGAAGGTGGTCTGGGAGAACAACCGGGAGTGCTTCCACTGCAATGTGAACCACCCGGAGTACATCAAAGCAAATTACGACCATTACGACGGTGACGAGGCCAGCGGCGCAATCGGCGCATCCATCGCCACGGCCACCGAGCGGAGTCAGGAAAAGTGGGGCGACTCTCCCCTGGCCGCGACACACCCCGATAGCGGCCTGACCCAATTCCCCGATCCCGAACGCGGGACCTGGTTTTCCGCAAACCGCACGGTCCTGGTCCCGGGCTTTGTCACCGAGAGCCTCGACGGCCGGCAGGTCGCTCCGCTCATGGGTGAGTTCGACGATCCGGACGTGGGCGTGGCCCGGATGCGAACGCTCCCCAACTTCTGGTGTCACGCCAGTTGCGATCACGCCTTCACGACCCGGCTCGCGCCGGCGGGACCCCGACGGACCCGCGCGAGAGCGAGCTGGTTCGTGCATCGGGACGCGGAGGAAGGGAAGGACTACGAACTGGAGGCTCTGCTCCCGTTCTGGCAGTGCACATCCGAACAGGACTGGGAACTCTGCCGTCGCGTACAGCGCGGGGTGGAGTCCAGTGGCTACATCCCGGGGCCGTTCTCGAAGGAGAAGGAGTTCAACGTGGACGCGTTCGTGCGCTGGTACCTGAGTAAGCTAACGGATGCGTGACCAGGCTCAGACGGTGATCATCGGCGGCGGCATCGCCGGCCTGAGCATTGCCTATCACCTCGCCCTCGAGGGCATGACAGACGTGGTCTTGCTCGAGAAGGGCCTGCTCACCAGCGGCTCCACATGTCACGCGGCGGGCCTGGTGACCGGCTTCCATACGTCCCTCTCGATCATGGAGATGCGCCTGTACAGCGTCGGCCTCTACGCGGACTTCATGAAGGAGGCGGGTGACGCATCGGGCTGGCATCCGACCGGCAGCCTGCGCGTCGCGTCCGGAAAGACCCAGCTGAACGCCCTGAAGCAAGCGGTAAGCAAGGCCAAGGGGATCGGCCTCGATCTCGAACTCCTGTCACCGGAGGAGGCGGGCCGCATGTGGCCGGCGCTCTCCCTCGACGACGTGGAGGGCGCCATCTACCTCCCCGACGACGGATGGCTCGACCCCCACGGCATGACGTCCCTGCTCGCGCAAAAAGCGCGAGCCATGGGCGTGACGATCGAGACCGGGACGCTCGTCACCGATATCGAGCTGTCGCCCCAGCGCGCGGTCACCGGCGTCGTCACCGACCGCGGACGCATCCAGTGCGAGAACGTCGTGTGCGCGTGCGGCATGTGGGCACCCCGCATCGCCGAGATGGTGGGCATCGTCATGCCCATGGTGCCGGTGATGCACCAGCACCTCACCACCCTGCCCATGAACGATCACCCGTTCCCCAAGGACACCCCGGTGCTGCGCGATCGCGCCAATCTCATCTACGTGCGCGAGGAGGTCCGCGGCCTGCTCATCGGCGGGTTCGAGCTCGACCCCATGCCGTGGTCGGTGGACGGCGTCCCCTGGGAGCACACCCAGCAAGCCCTGGCGCCGGAATGGGACCAGTTCGAGTCGATCCTGGAAGGTGCGGTCCGACGCATCCCCGTGCTCGAAAACGCCCAGGTGGGCGACCTGATCAACCACCCGGACGCCATGACCCCCGACGGCTACCCGTGCGTGGGGCCATCCCCCGACGTGCACGGCTTCTGGGGCGCCGCCGGGCTCTCCCTGAACGGCTTCGGCATGAGCGGCGGGCTCGGACGCGTCTTCGCCGAGTGGATGGTCCACGGCGAACCGAGCATCGACATGACACCGTTCGACATCCGTCGCTTCGGTGAGCACTACCGAGACCGCGCCTTCGTCACGGAGCGCGGCCGGGAAACCTACAAGTACTACTACTTCCACAAGTTCCCCCACGACGAGTGGGAGTGGGGACGGCCGCTACGCGAAAGCCCGCTCCACGAACGGGTGCAGGTGCACGGCGCCGTCTTTGGCGAGAAGGACGGCTACGAACGGGTCAACCACTACGAACCGGGACAGCCGGCGCGTCGCGCCGGCGCCGACCAACGGGATCGCTGGCAATGGGGACGCCCCGGGTTCCGGGACGTGGTGGGAGAAGAGCACCGCGCTGCACGGGAACGAGTGGCCCTGTTCGACCTCTCGTCGTTCGGGAAGATCGACGTCAGCGGCAAGGACGCCCTGCCCTTCCTGCAGCGAATCGCCGCCAACGACGTGAACCGTGCGCCAGGGCGACTGATCTACACCCAGTTCCTCAACGAACGCGGCGGCATCCAGAGTGACGTCACCATCGCCCGTCTCGACGACGACCGGTTCCGCATCGTCACTGGCACCGCCAGCCTCTCGGTGGACATGGGTTGGCTGCGCCTGCACCAGGAAGGAGACGACGTGGTGATCGAGGACGTCACCCGCCGGTACGCCGCACTGAGCCTGTGGGGACCCAACGCGCGCGATGTCCTCGCCCAAGTGTCGGACGATGACGTCTCCAACGCCGCCCTCCCCTACTTCTCCAGCCGTACCATCCACGTCGCCGGCCGCCCGGTGCTTGCCAACCGCGTCAGCTACGTGGGCGAACTGGGATGGGAGCTGTATCCGGCCGCAGACGACGCCGTCGCCGTGTGGGACGCGCTCCTCGGCGCGGGGGTCGCGTTCGAACTGCGACCGGCTGGCTACAAGGCCATCGAATCCTTGCGCCTGGAGAAGGGCTACCTGGCCTGGGGTTCCGACATCACAGCCAAGGACGATCCCATCTCTGCGGGTCTTGGTTTCGCCGTGCGCCTCGCCAAGGGTGCCTTCATCGGCAGGGACGCCGTCAAGGACATCAAGCAACACGGTCCCGAGTCGCGCCTCTGCACGCTCATCAGCGACCCGGACGCCTGCGTGCTTTACGGGGGCGAGGCCCTGTTCGCGAACGGGGAACCCGTGGGACGGATTCGCACGGCGGGCTTTGGCTACACCGTGAACAAGAACATCGCCCTGGCCTATCTCCCCGTGGCCATCGCCGCCCCGGGCCAGGAAGTGCAGATCGAGTCGTTCGGCGAACGCGTTGTCGCGCAGGTAGCGAAGGGGCCCCTGTACGACCCGAACGGCGACCGGCTCAGAGGCTGATCCGGGCGAACGCGCTAACCCTCCCAGCCAGCCAGGCGGCCGGTGCTGTTCCCCAGCTTATCGGTGGGAGCTCCCACCCGATCCAGCATGTTGAGGTAGAGGTTGGCCAGCGGCGTGCCCTTCTCATAGCGAAGGTGCCGACCCGGTTTGATCGTGCCCCCTCCCCTGCCCGCGACGATGAGCGGCAGATCCTTGTGGTCGTGGGCGTTGCCGTCCCCGAACGCACAGCCGTACAGGATCATGGAGTTGTCGAGCAGCGTCCCCTCACCTTCCTCGACAGCGCGGAGCTTCTCCAGGAGATAGAGAAGATGGGTCATGTAGTGACGGTTGATCTTGCTGAGCTTGGCCTGCTTCTTCTTGCTGCCCACGTGGTGGGACAGGTTGTGGTGCCCATCGGAGATGCCGATCTTCGGGAAGCTCCGGTTGTCGCTCCCGTTGCCGATCATGAACGTGAGCACACGGGTCGCATCCATCTGGAACGCGAGCACGATCATGTCCATCATCAAGCGGATGTGTGCGTCACGATCGCGAGGGATGCCGACGGGCTTCTCCACCCCACTCGATACCGGAACCCGATCTACCTCCGTACCCTCGATGCGCCGCTCGATCTGGCGAATCGCGTAGAGATACTCCTCGAGCTTCTGTCGATCACCGGTGCCCAGCCGTCCGTGCAGCGAACGGGCATCCTCGAGGACGAGATCGAGGACGCTCTTCGCCTTGCGCTTCCGCTGCCCCCGACCTGCAGCGTCGCCCGCTGACGCGGTGCCGACGAGACGATCGAAGAGCGCCCGCGGATCGATCTCCTTGGGCAACGGCGACGCGGGGGTGCGCCAGGCGATGTGAGTGGTGTACACGCAGCTGTAGCCAGAATCGCAATCGCCGGCATACAGACTAGGGACGCAACCCAGCTCCAATGAGGGGAACCGCGTGTGCTTGCCGACCACCTTGGCGGCGACCTGATCGACCGATACGCCGGCACGGATGTCCTTGCCCAGCGTTCGCTTGGGAAGAACGCAGGTCAGGAACTGACCGACGCTGCACGAATGGCCCCCGCACACCTCTGCACCCTCGGTGGACAACGCGAGGCCGCTCACGGGGAGGATCTCGGACTTCATCGACTCCAACGGCTGCATGATCTGCGGCAGAGTGTCCAGAGGCCCCTCAGTGGCCGGGGTCCAGTGGGGCATGTGCTTGCCGTTGGGAGCGAACAGGACGGCCATCCGCACGGGCGCCGGTGCACCGCCACCACCCAGGACACGCACGGGCACCATGCTCTCGAGCAGGGGCAGGGCGATGGCCGTTCCCATGCCTCGCAACACGGTGCGTCTGTCCAGGTGGCATAGCCGGCTCACGTGGTCTCCTTTCGTCGGCCCCGGCGCTTGCGAAAGGGCTCGCTACGAATGACCTCGATCACCAGGGTAGAGAATCGGTAACCGCTTGTCCGCAATGCTCCGATGATCTTCTCGACCGCCGGCTCGTCGTAGTGCTCCACCTCGCGGCCGAGGGCGTAGGCCAGCATCTTCTCGGTGAAGCAGCGCACGAACGCTTCCCTGAGGTCGCCGCGCAGCAACGCCCGTAGCTCTCGGGGTCCGCGGAAGTTGACGTCACCCGGCAGCGTGCCCGACGCATCGATGGGAAATCCGCCGTCTTCGGTGCGCCACCTCCCGATGGCATCGAAGTTTTCGAACGCAAACCCCAAGGCGTCCATCTTCCGGTGACAGGAAGCACAGCGCGGGTTCTTGCGGTGTTGTTCCAACCGTGCACGGAACGAACCGGAGGCGACCACCGCATCGCTCTCGTCCAACACTGACGCCCCTGGAGGCGGCGCCGCCGGCGGTGCGCCCAGGATGTTCTGCAGGACCCACTTCCCCCGCTTCACCGGCGAGGTGCGGTTGGGATTGGACGTCAGCGTCAGCACGCTCGCGTGCGTCAGGAGCCCGCCGCGAGGTCCACCGTCCAGCGCGACCCGACGGAATCCGTCCCCCGCCACGTCCTTCATCCCGTAGTGGCGCGCGAGGCGCGGGTTCACGAACGTGAAGTTCGCATCCACCAGGTCCAGGATGCTCCGATCTTCCCGCGCAATGGCCGCCAGGAACAGACGGGTCTCGGTCTCCATGTCCTCGCGGAGCGCGTCATCGAAGCCCGAAAAGATCCCCTTGTCCGGCGCTGCGTTGCGCAGCAGCCCGAGCTGCAGCCAGGCCTCCCCGAAGTGCTCCGTCAACGCCGTGGCCTTGGGGCCCTCGAGCATGCGCGCGATCTGCGCCGCGAGGTTCTTCGACAGCGACCCCTCCCCCGCGAGGGTGAAGAGCTCGTCGTCGGGCATGCTGCTCCAGATGAAGTAGGACATGCGCGTGGCGAGTTCGTGGTCGTTCAACGACCGCACAGCCTTCGGATCGTTCGGGTGCCGGTCCTCCTCCACCCTGAACAGGAAGTGGGGCGAAACCAGGATCGCCTCCAGGACCGCGCCGATGCCCGCCCCGTTTGTCTTCCCGCCCTTCGCCCCTTCCTCAGCCAGGTCGCTGAGTCGGTCGATCTCCGCCTGCGTCGCCGGACGCCTGAACGCCCGCGACGCCAATCTGCCGACGATCTCGCGGACAGTCTCCACCTTCGAGGTTCCGTCCCCCGAAACCGCACCAAAGACACGGGCGTGGGCTTCAGGATGAACCGGCTTGCCGGCCTTGAGCGCGATGACCTCGGCGCTGACACGCGCGGCGACGGCCATGTACCGCTCCATCTGTACCGGCGCCAGCGTCAGCGCACCGGCGGTCGCGCCCACGTCATCGCTGAGGAGCGTCTCGGCCGCGTTGATCTGAACACCCAGGAGATCACGGATCGTATTCCCATACTCAGCCCGGTTGAGCCGTCGGATCGTCTCGTGTCCCGGGTCCGTCGGTCCTGTGAACGGAATCCCAGTGAGCGCATCCTCGATCCACCCCTGAACGAACGCGCTCGCCTCCGCAGGCGGCTGCTCCTCATCGGCGGGCGGCATGGTCCCGGCGAGGAGCTTGTCCCGGACCAGCTTCCATTGTTTGCGACCGATGGTGGCGACGTCCGCTGCGTGTCCGAAGTCGTCGAGCGCCAGGCCTCCCTTCGGCGACCTCCCGCCATGGCAGCTGACGCAGTGATCCTGGACGAACGGACGCACGCTGTCCTGGAACACGGGATCGAACGCGTCGGCTGCCGAAGGCGCGCTGGCAGGGAGTTCCTTCCAGGCGCTCAACACCACGCGGAACCCGCGGGTCCGATAGCCGTAGGGATCGATGCTGTGGTCGCGATAGGCAGATCGGCAGGAATCTGCGTCGTGGCCCCAGGCCCCGCCCCGAAGGACGCGACCCGAACCGCCGGTGGGCCCGGGTGGATCTTCCGGCGCGGACTTCCCGTAGTAGCCCGGGTCGTACTTGTCGGCGCACCACTCCGAAACGTTGCCATGCATGTCGTACAGACCGAACGGATTGGCCCGGTAAGAGCCCACGGTGGTCGGCCTGGCAAGAAACGGTCCCCGCTTCGCCCCGTCGGACGCCAGGTCACCGTTGAAGTTGGCCTGCAGCGAGGACAGTGAGTCACCGAGGGAGAACTCGGTGGTCGTTCCGGCCCGACACGCGTACTCCCACTCGGCTTCGGTGGGGAGCCGGTAGACTCGCCCCGCCGACTTCTCCTCCGGCAACTCGGACAGCTTGCGACAGAAGTCGTCGGCTTCGTTCCCCTTCACCCGCTCGACGGGGAACTGATCAGTGTCAAGGCCGATGACGCCCGCCTTGCCCTTTCCCTCAGAAGAGAAGTAGCTCGGGTTGGCGCCCATGACCTTGCGGTACTCGGCCTGGGTCACCTCGTAGATGCCGATGTAGAACGGCTTGGTGATCTTCACCGGGTGCTGTGGCCCCTCGTCGGCCCGCTCATCCCCGGATGCGTCCGAGGAACCCATGGAGAACGCACCGGCCGGAGCGAACGCCAGCTTCATACCGATCGTGTTGGTGATGACCCGCCGCGCCCCGCGTTCCGCAACGCTCGTTGCGGTCCCGGTTCCGTTGGATGCGCTGGTCGCCAGCATGGCGACCAGGGTCACGACGGGAAGGTAGTGGAGGCCCCACGACACGGCGCTGTCCTAAGGCGACGGTCGACGACCGTCCTTGCGCTTCTTGGCTCCGCCGGAGCGCATGGACTTTCTCGGCAGCGCGTGCAGCTCAACCTTGGGCGTGGTGACCCAGGACGCGTCATAGGCGTACAGGTGGGTCGGCGAGAGCCTCGCAGCGGCGGTGTCGCGCGGGGCCAGAGTGAAGAGCCAGCCGATCGGCCGCGTCCGCACCTTCCCGCCTTGCCTTGTCGCATGCAGGGTGACCGTTCCCTTCGCTACCAGATCGAACCTCTCGACACGCTGCTGCTTGCGGTCGAAGGTCGCGAAGCCGATGAGTCGAGCCTCGATCCGTTGCGGACGCCAGTGGTCCCACGGCTTGCTGGAGACCGCCGTGCTGGTTCCGGTGATGCGCAAGCGCACCTTGTCATCGTCGACGGCCAACACCCGCGCATGCAGGCTTCCCGAGACCTCGCTCGCGGCGAACGCACCGCTCTCGCCCCGCACGGAATTGAGCAGGTGCTGGCGCGCCAACCGATGGAACAGAACCTCCGGGAGCTCGCGCTGCTCACCGGATGCGGGCGACGCGGAGACGAAGAGCTTCGCCTCGTCGGCGCTGAACCACGCGTAGTCGCGGTTGAACGCGCCCTTCCGTTCGGCGTCTCCGCCGGGCAGGTAACGGAACGTCTCCTCGAGAACCATGCCGTCCTCGGGGTAGCTCCACTCCCATCGGTGAGAAGGCTTGGAGTGAGCGGGGGCGGGGGCGCGCTCCGCCTCGGGAAGCTTGGACCATGCGTCGAGCGCCCGGCGAAGCATGGCGGCCACGCTCTTGGGCGAGTTGGAGTTGATGGACGCCAGAAACCTGCCCGCGGATGTGCAGACGTAGATCCCCTGCTTGGTGCCCGCTCCAGGACCGTAGTGCCCCTCCCCCGCCATCTTCTGGAAGGAGCAGCACTCAGGGTCGTCCCCGCCACCCTCGCGATACGCCACCGAATCCCGCCCGCCTTGCAACCGCCAGACCTCGTCGGTGGACAACACGAACTTCTGGCTCAGCTCGCGAATCTCAGCGTTGGACCAGACAGACCGTCGGCCCGCGACTCCGTTGCCTCACGTGCAGCCCAGCGGATGCCCGTTCATCACCCAGAGCAGGAGCGGGCGACGTTCCTCAGCAGCCTTATCGAGCCCGTCGTAATACGTGATCAGCCACGGGAGCCCCTCCCACGAGAGCTCCGATTCCCGAACGCGGATGCGGTCGCGTAAGGCGGCGAAGTCCGCGTCCGCAAGTTCGGAGTTCGCACCCGCGACCCCGCCCTGGGAACGAGCGACAGTTACGAAGGCGAGTAACGCGAGGCTCACGTACAGCAGTCGGTTCATGACAACGGCTCGCAATCAAATGCCAGGCGCAGTAGAGAGCGCCGTCGATTATATAGGCCCCCATGATCGGAGCACGTTCCGCGTCCCTCGATTGTTCGCGAGCGCCGACAAAGCTCCCCCCATGAGCCTCCGACCGGCCGCTGCGTGAATATGGACAGCATCCGGCTCATCCCCGGGTAGGATCTCCTTTCTCCCCCGATCGCAAGAAAGGAAAGACGATGTCCAACCTGCGAGCCGCGCTGATCTGCTGTTTCGCGTTCCTGGCCCTTCACGCATCCCTCGTCGCACAGGTCCGGGCGAAGCCGCTGTTGAAGGCCTCCGACGTCAAGCGGCCGAACGTCCTGACGGACGCCGAGAAGAAGCAGGGTTTCAAACTGCTGTTCGACGGTGAAACCGCCGCGGGTTGGAGCAGCTGGAAGACCAAGAAGCCCCTGAAGCTCGACAAGTGGACCGTCTGGGCCGAGACGCTGACCCTGGGTAAGGGCGGCGGCGACATCTACACCACCGAGACCTACGAGAACTTCGAGCTCAAGCTGGACTGGAAGACGGCGGGCAACAGCGGCATCCTGTTTCGCGTCGATCCGTCGGTGAAGGGGCCGATCTACAAGGTCGCGCCGGAGATTCAGATCGAGCGCACGGGCGGGAAGGCATCGACATCCGCGGGTGGGCTTTATGCGCTCTACGACATCGAATGTGAGGGCGACAAGATCATCCACCCCGACGGATGGAACTCGGTCACCATCCGGATGGTCAACGGACACGGCACTCACTGGTTCAACGGCAAGAGGATCGCCGACTACCAGATCGGCTCCGACGACTGGAACGCGCGCGTCGCCAAGAGCAAGTTCAAGAACTGGAAGGGCTTCGGCGAGACAGCGAACGGCCACATCGGACTGCAAGATCACGGGGCGAAGATCTCGTTCCGCAACATCAAGATCCGCCGCCTGAAGTCCAAGCAATAGAGAGAAAGACCATGACGAGCCCCACAGGTCCGACTGCGCGTGCGGGCGCCACCCTGTGTGCCTTCGTATTGCTGTCCGCCGCGGGCTGCGCCGCACAGGCCAGAAGACGGCGAACTGCGGCTTCGGCGATGACGGCTCCGTGCTGTACATGACCGCCCACATGTTCCTCTGCCGGATCAGGCTCACCACCAGGGGCCTCGGCTTCTGAGCCCGGCGCAAGCGAACGACGCGCCTTCGGGGTCGCGCTCATGGACGTCCGCCAGACGCGCCGCCCTTCTGTTGGCCCTGCTGAGCGCCATCTGGGTGCCTCCCGTAGCCGGGCAAGGACCGGCTCGGAACGTCGGCGGCAACCGGCTCGCGTCCCTCGACCGCAACGACCCTTACTACCCGTCGCTCGCCACGGGGCGGCTGGTGACCCCCCAGTGGGTCGGCGAGGACGGTGTGGACGCCGTCGTTCTGCTGTCCATCGATGACATGAACGACATCGGACGCTACGAAGCGTGGCTGCGTCCGGTGCTCGATTGCCTGAAAGAGGACGGCGGGCGGGCGCCCCTGAGCATCCTGACCAACTCCGTCGATCCGACCCACAAACACCTCCAGAAGTGGCTCGATGAGGGGGTCACCATCGAGGTCCACACCGTCGACCACCCCTGCCCCCTGCTCAACCAGGGCGGGCTCGCCGGCGCCCGCTCCACCTATGAGCGATGCGTGGACATGGTCGGCAGCATCCCGGGCAACCGGCCCGTCGGGTTCCGCATGCCCTGCTGCGACTCCATCAACTCCGTGAGCCCGCGGTTCTTCTCCGAGATCTTCTCGCGCAAGACCGCGGCGGGGCACTTCCTCACCGTGGACAGCTCGGTGTTCAACGTGTTCACCGCAGACGATCCCGCGCTGCCCCTGGATGTCGTCGAGGACCGCGCCGGACGCCCCCGATTCGCCAAGTACCTCCCCCGCGACCGATCGTTCGTCAACACCATCGAGAACTACCCATACCCCTACGTCATCGGTCGCGTTGCCTGGGAATTTCCGTGCGTCGTCCCGAGCGACTGGGAGGCGCAGCACCTCCACGGACCAAACAAGAGCGAGACCGTGATCGACCTGTTGGCGGCGATCAACGCGACCGTCATCAAGCAGGGCCTGTTCACGTTCGTCTTCCATCCCCACGGCTGGATCCGCAACGACCAGGTGATCAACATCATCCGCCAGACCCGCGCCCAGTTCGGAGAGCGCGTGCGGTTCCTCTCCATGCGAGACGTTCAGGAGCGACTGGATCACAACCTCCTCATGGGCGAGCCACTCCGCCGCCCCGACGGCAGCGATAACGGCGTCCGCATACTCGACGTCGACGGGGATGGCTACCAGGACGTGGTCATCGGCAACGAACGTGTGCGACGCACGCGACGCTGGTCTCCCGACACGCGACGCTTCGCCGAATCTGAGTTCCCGGTTGTCGTGGACGCCGGCGCGCGGTTCGGGATCGTGGATTCGTCAGGACACGCGGCGTTGATCGTCCGCAACGAGTCCGTGCAGGGAGGCTGGCGGTTCGATGGTGAGCGCTGGATCGAGGCGGAGGGGATGCTTCGAGGACTCGACATCGACGAGCAGCCCGTGCTCACCAGCGAGAAGGGTCGGGACCGCGGCGTGCGGCTGCGAGACATCGACGGAGACGGCATCTGCGAGTTCGTCGTAGGCAACCCGGAGCAGACCGCTGTCTTCAACTGGTCACCCGAGAAACGAGAGTGGAAACGACTCCCCTACACGCTGCCGGAGGGCGCCGTCATCGTCGACGCCAAGGGGGACGACGCCGGGCTCCGGTTCGTGGACGTGAACGAGGACGGACGCCTCGACGTCCTGTTCTCGAACGCGGTGCGGTGGTCCCTGCACCTGTTCACGTCGTCGGAGCGAGGCTGGTCCCAAGAAGTCACCGCGGGATCCGATGGGGCCGCGCGCGGGCTGCCGGCGTTCGTGCGCGACGGCGCCGACAGCGGCGCGTGGTTCCACTCGGGACACCTGTGGACGCAGAACGAAGACACGGCAGCCATGGCGAACCACGTGGATCGCCGCGCGTTCGCCGATCTGCTGGCGCC
>JABSRK010000609.1 GCA_013213915.1 Planctomycetota bacterium | reverse complement strand
TCTTTCGGGGCGGCTGCGCATTGCCTGAATCCAGGGGGAATTGGGGGAAGCCCCTTCTTGCGTCCCGACCATCACGTAATCAGCCGGGGGTCTATACTCCACGGTCCATCATCGCGACTGACACTTGCAGAGGAGCCAGTATGTACCTCGCAGCGGACGGCGACTTCCTTTCGTTCTGGACCGTGTTCGGCATCGTCATCTCGATCGTCGTCCTGGTGACCATCTTCAAGGGCATCCGAATAGTCCCACAAAACGATACCTGGGTCGTAGAGCGGTTCGGTAAGTACCGGACATCTCTGGGCGCCGGGTTGAACCTCGTCATCCCGTTCATCGACAAGGTCGACAAGAGATGGGACATGAGGGAGAGGCCCATAGATATCGACGAGCAACATGCCACGACGAAAGACAACATACGCGTCAAGATCGATGGTGTTCTCTACCTGCAAATAGTCGATGCCAGGCTGGCGTCCTACGGATCGACGAACCCACACCTCGCCGTGACTCAGTTGGCTCAGACCACCATGCGCGCCCAGATCGGTCGCATGGACCTCGACGAGACCCTCTCCAAGCGTGACGCGATCAACGACGCGATCGTGGATGAGATCAATTCAGCGGCCAAGCCGTGGGGGTTGCTCGTCAAGCGGTACGAGATCAACGACATCGAGCCTCCGATCGACATGGTCGAAGACATGAAACGTCAGGCCAAGGCAGAGCGCGAACGGCGAGAGGAAGAGACGAACGCAACGGCCCATCGCAACGCCGTCATCACGAGGGCAGAGGGCGATAAGGAGGAAGCCAAGCTCAGGTCGGAGGGCGAACGGATCAAGCTCGAGAACGAAGCGACCGGCAGCGGCCGGGCCGTCGAAATCGCGGCGGCAGCCGAGGCTACGGCCGTCCGCGTCAAGGCGGCGGCGGAGGCGGAAGCCCTCCGGGCCATCGGCAGAGCCGTCGGCGAAGATGACGGTCAGCTCGCCGTCACCTTCAGGCTGGCTCTCGAGGCGATCGACGCCCAGGCCCAGATCGCGGGCGAGTCCACCATCGTGCTCAAGGACGGAGACGGTGCCAGGGCGGCTGCGGACACGGTCGCCGAGGCCATTGCAGTGGCGTCCGTCGTCGGTCGCATGCTGCCGGGCGGCGGCTCATCCGAGGAGCCCGGCGCCGCCGTCGCGGCTGATTAGGGCGAATACCATGGGCGAGATCATCAACTCGCCTTACACATGGCTCGGCCTGTTCTTCGTATTCCTGATCGCCGAACTGATCACGGTGAGCTTCTTCCTGGCGTTCCTGGCCGTCGGTGCGCTCGTGACCGCGTTGTTCTTGCAGGGAGGGGCAGAGTTGAGCACCAACTCGATCCTGCTGCTGTTCGTTGGTGGCTCCGCGCTCTCAGCGATCCCCCTGTGGTGGCCTCTTCGACGGTTCTACTCGGGGCGCCGGACGTCCGACGCCGAGGAGGGCATCGAGCCGTTCATCAACGAGGTCGGCGCGGTCGATGGTGACCCCGTGACCAAGAGCGGGGGAATGATCCGGCTTCATGGCGCGCGCATGGAGGCGGTTCTCGCCCAGGACTCCGCCCCGGACAGCCTTCCGGTCGGAACCGCGGTGAGAGTGCTTTCGCGGGACGACCGGCAGCGGTTGGTCGTGAAGCGCGTGTGAGACGGCGGGCGACGCCTGTCGCGGCGAACGAAAAAGTAAGCCGCTGTGTTGCGTTGGTAACGCCGCGGGTGAGCGGAGTCCGTCGCGACACGACGCTGCGGCTCGAGGTTCGGTGGGTGAGGACGTCTGCGGTCCGGGTAACATGTGCGCATGCTCGGGCGCGTGCTCACCC
>JABSRK010000608.1 GCA_013213915.1 Planctomycetota bacterium | reverse complement strand
GGCACTGACATGCGCAGCACGTGCTCGAGCAGTGGGAATATAAGACGGGGATTCCAATGGCTCGTCGTCGGGCTCAGTATGGGGATTTCCGCGCTCCCCTCCCGGGCCCAGGACGCCTGGCCGGCGGAATCCGTCGTCGACTCCACCAACCTGACTTCCATCGAGGGGCCCGGAGCCAACGATTTCCACAACGACCTCTCCGGCGCTTTTTGGAATCCCGTGACGCGAACCCTGTGGCTGGTGCGCAACGGGCCGGGCGGAACCGCCTCGAAGCTCTGGGCCGTGATCGAGGACGGGACTGGCAGCTTCGAGATAGATGAGCGCGCGGCTCAGCGTGGCGAATGGACGAGCTTCGGAGACCTCGAAGGCGTCACCCAGGCTGACTTCGCTGAAGACGTCGTGTATCTGATCATCGAAGGCCAGGAGCGGATCAAGGAATACGATGTCTCGGTCTACGGCACCGCGGTCCTGAACAACGACTGGAACACTGCACCGCATCTCCCTCGCAGCGGTGGTTCCGGGGCCGAGGGCATCACCTTCGTCCCGGACACAGCCCTCAGCGCGGCCAGCTTTGTCGACCAGAACGGCGCGCCGTATACCAGCACCCAGGGGATGGGCGGCCTGATGTTCGTCGGCCACCAGAACGGCGGCGCGATCTTCGTCTTCGACCTGAATCGCAGCACGGGTGACTTCGTCTTCGTCGGCGAGTACGCGACGGATCATACAGAGACCTCGGGCCTCGAATTCGACCGCTCGACCGGCGACCTCTATGCATGGCACGACGCCGGTTTCGACATCCTCTCGGTCATCGATCTGACATCCACACCGGTTGCAGGGCAGAGTCACCGGCTCTTCAACACCGTGGCATCCTTCGACGGGCCGAACTCTGCCAACAACGAGGGCATCGCGGTCTTCGCCCAGGCGGATTGCCAGGCCGGCGAGCGCAGCTTTTTCATGACGATCGACGACGGGGGCCCGGACTCGCTGCGCTGGTACCAAAAGTTCACGCACGGCTGCGGATCCGAGAACACCCCACCTACCGCCAACCCTGACGCCCTCGCGCTCGCAGAAGGCGGCACCGCGACGACGCTCACCGGCGCAGCGATGAGCGTGCTCGATAACGACACCGACCCCGAGATGGATCCGCTCACCGCCAACCTGATTTCCGGCCCGAGTCATGGAACCCTCGTGCTCGAGCCAGATGGCGCTTTTTCCTACGCGCACGACGGAGGGGAGACCACGACCGACAGCTTTGACTACCAGGCCCACGATGGAGCACTTCCGTCCGATACGACGACGGTGACGATCTCCATTACCCCCGTCAATGATCCGCCCATCGCCTCGCCCGATTCGCTGACGACGCTGGAGGGCTCATCGGCCACCACTCTCACCGGGGGAGCGAGCAGTGTCCTGGCGAATGACAGCGACCCGGAAGGCGACTCGTTGAGCGCGAACGTGGTCGCCAACCCGAGCCACGGAACGCTCTCCCTCGAGTCCGATGGGACCTTTCTCTACGCCCACG
>JABSRK010000607.1 GCA_013213915.1 Planctomycetota bacterium | reverse complement strand
ACGACACCCTGTACGTCATCGAAATCAACCCGCGCGCCTCCCGCACGGTGCCCTTCGTCTCCAAGGCGATCGGCGTTCCCCTCGCCAAGCTCGCCGCAAAAATCATGATGGGCATGACATTGGCAGAGCTCGACTTCACCAGGGAGATCATCCCCGAGTACTTCTCGGTCAAGACGCCGGTCTTCCCCTTCTCCCGCTTCCCCGGCGTGGACATCCTCCTCTCTCCGGAGATGCGCTCGACCGGTGAGGTGATGGGCATCGACGACGACCTGGGCATCGCCTTCGAGAAGGCCTATTTAGCAGCCGGGCTCAAGCTCCCCAAGGTTGGCCGGGTCTTCGTCTCGGTCAAGAACACTGACAAGCGATCCATCGTCGCCGACGCTCGCGAGCTGGTGACGCTCGGCTATACGCTCGTCGCCACGGACGGAACTTGGCGCACCCTCAAGACCGCGGGCATCGAGGTCGAGCGCGTCAACAAGGTCCACGAGGGTCGCCCCCACGTCGTCGACCAGATCAAGAACCGCGAGATCGACCTCATCCTCAACACGCCCTACGGCAAGCAGCAGCGCGTCGACGACTCCGAGATTCGGGCCGCCGCCGTGATCGCCGGAGTCCCGTGCGTCACGACACGCGCTGGAATCTCAGCCGTCGTCCACGCCCTCGTCGCGATGCACCGCGGGGAGTTCGAGGTGAAGAGCATCCAAGAACACCACCGCTCTCTCGAACGTGCGCCGTCGCCAGCGACGACCTAGCCGCCTCAGGAGTCTTTTTTCTGGCGGGAAGTGCAGGTCGCTTCGAACAACCATGCGTCGGGCGGGACCTCATGGGACTTGAGACGCCCATTCTTCAAGCGGAGCGTCAGGTCGGTCACGCGCATCTGCTGACTGTCTTTCTCCAGCTCCCTGAGGAATGTCGCGATGTTCCTGCGCCCCAAGGTCGTGTCTCTGTTCTGAGTCCTGATCGTGTACTGGTGGTCGAAGATGGCGTTCTTCCGATCGAGTTCTTTCGTGTTGTGAGCGATCGAGATCGCCCCGAGCTCCGCATTCTTCTCATCCTTGCAGCGACGGATGTAGGACTCGACGTTCTCTTGGCCCAGGAACTCCGAGCCCTTTTTGGCCTTGTGGAGGCTGCTGTACTCCCGGGAGAGCTGCTGGAGCTCGTTCGCCAGCGACGGAACATCGTCCTGTAAGTACCCCTTAATGCCATTGAGCGCACTGTTGGTGCGAACCCCCGTGATCAATAGCGCCAGAGAGCCGAGGAGTGAGAGCGCGATGAAGCCCCGCTCGAGCGTCATGTTCCTGAAGAAGCTCACGAAGTGGGGTCCTCGGTCTTGCTGACGTCCATGGTGATCTTGATCCTCTCGATGCTGATCCCCTCTCCGTTCTCGAGTGGCTCTGTCGTCACCGGGTCGAACTTGATGTGCCACGGCTGTGCCTCGATCTTGCGGCGGAAGGACTCGAAGTGGGTTGTCCCTGTCCCGGGGTCTTCAGCGAAGAAGGTCACGTTCAAGACCACATTCACTTCGTCGTTACGGCTGCTCGAGCCTCGGTTGTAGGTCGCCTTGATGTAGCGGATGGAGGGCCGCGCACCCTCCGCCCTCGTATCATCGAGGATGTCAAGGATGTGGGTGACGCCCTTCAAGGCCGACTGTGGTTGGGGCATCTCCCTGATGTGACCGAGGTCCTTGTTCAGCTTCTCGATCTCCTGCTTCAGCTTGGTCCTCAAGTACGTCATCTGTTCGTACCGGCCCCTCACCTCATCGTCGCGATAGAGGTTCTTCTCGATTTCTCCCGTGGTGCTGTCCGTGTATTGCCTGATCGCCGGCGGTGGGGGGTC
>JABSRK010000606.1 GCA_013213915.1 Planctomycetota bacterium | reverse complement strand
ATCATCGACCTGTCCCGTGGTAAGTGGCCTGAGGGGGCGGTGTTGAATCGCGAGCTGGAGGGGGACTGGAAATTCTGAGCGGCCGTTCTGCCCCTGGCCTGGGCGTCATCAGGAGTCGCACTGTCCTGAGAGCCCGCTGAGCTACCCGTACGCGTCTCTGGCGCGTTTCGCGTTGACCAGGCCGTCGGCGATGTCCCTCGAGACCTTCTTCTTGGCGCGCTCTTTCGGGTTGCCCCACCCGCCACCACCGGGCGTCTGGATCCAGAGGCGGTCGCCCCTCCGGAGCTCGGGGTGCACCTTGGTCGGAAGTGCCCGCACGGTCCCGTCGGAAGATGTGACATGGGCATGGGCCCCCTGTGCGTTGCCGCCGCCGGCGAGCCCCCACGGGGTGAACTTCCGGCGGTCGGCACTCACGGTGATGACGGTTCGATCGGCGAGACAGCGCAGCTCACGCAGCATGCCGCAACCACCACGGTGTCGGCCGGGACCTTCTGTATCCGGCACCAGTCCATAGCGAACGACCTCGAGGGGATAGGTCCGCTCGATCACCTCGATAGGTGCGTTCCGAGTGTTCGTCAGATGCGTATGAACCCCGTCCTCACCGTCCAGGTCATGAGACGCACCCTGGCCGCCTGCATACGTCTCCACGTAGTTGTAATAGCTGCCGTGTGTCGGTCCGGGGCGGCTATCGATGCCGCCGATGTTCAAGAGGTTCATCTCCCCGCTGCAGGCGGCGCATATCTTCTCCGGCACACACTGGTAGAGTGCTCCCAGCAGCACGTCAACGACTCGCTGGTCCGTCAGGATGTTGGCATTTCCGATCGCGGCCGGGTACGTCGCCTGAAGGATCGTTCCCTCCGGAGCGAACACCCGGATGGGTCGATAGGCGCCGGCGCTGAGGGGCAGGTCTGGATCGATGACCACCTTGGCTGCGTAGTAAACGCAGGCGCACGCCGCGCTGATCCTGGCATTCAATGGACCGAGCACCTGCTTGCTCGAACCGGTGAAGTCCGCGACCAGCTCATCGCCCTGGATCGTCAACGCGACGGCGATCTTGACGGCCTCGTCCGTTACCCCGTCGTCGTCGAGAAAGTCCTCGAAGCGGTAGGTGCCGTCGGGAAGATCACGAATGCCGGCGCGCATGCAGCGCTCGGAGTGGTCCAGGATCGCATGCATGTAGCGCGCCAGCTCGTGGGCATCCACGCGTGAGATGAGGTCGGCCACGCGCCGCTCGGCGATCCTGGCCGAGGCATACTGGGCCAGCAGATCGCCCCGAACCTCCTGCTGGGTGCGGACATTCTGGTTGATCAGCTTGAGGATGACCTCATCGATCTTGCCGTCACGGATGATCGGTGTGGGTGGAATCTGCAAGCCCTCCTGATAGATCTCCGTGACACCGAAGGGCATGCTCCCCGGCGCGTACCCGCCCATGTCCACGTGGTGCGCTGTCGAGGCCGCCAGGGCCACCGGCTGGCCGGCATGAAAAATCGCGGAGATCATCGAAAGATCCGGCAGGTGGCCGGGGCCTTCGGGATAGGGCAGGTTCGTGATGAACACGTCCCCGGGCCGCATTGCTTCGAGAGGATATTCATTCAGTACCGATCGGATCACGCCCGGCATGATCCCGAGATGGAGCGGTGTTCCCACCTCGGCCTGGGCCAGGATCTCGCCGCTGGGTAGAGCGATCGCCGCCGAGCAGTCGCGGCGGTCCTTGATGTTTGTCGAGTAGCTCGAGCGCACGAGCGCGGCGCAGCACTCCTCGGCAATGCCTTTCCAGCGGTTGCGCATGATCTCGAGCGTGATCGGGTCCATTTCGCGGTTCATGCTCATTCGATCGGCCCCCA
>JABSRK010000605.1 GCA_013213915.1 Planctomycetota bacterium | reverse complement strand
GGCCCTGGACGCCGTGCCGGGCGGCTGCTTCCTCAATTGCAGAGGTTATTGCACCCCACCAGCACCTTGCACTCGGTCCCCTCGGCATGGGCCGCGCCGCCCTGGAAGAGATAGACCAGGACACCGACTCCATCGGAGAGATCGATGTTGTTATCCCCGTTGAAGTCATTGAGGGTGACCTCGCCCGCGCCCTCACAGGGCAGCTCGGGCGGCTGGCCGACAAAAAGGTGGCTCAGGAGGCAGACGCCATCGGAGAGGTCGAGGCTCCCGTCACTGTTACAGTCGCCGGGCATCTGGCTGCCGCCGACGATATCGTAGTCGAAGCCCTCGGCGAGGGTGTCGCAGCCGAATTCATTGCAGACCTCAAGGGTCGCCCAGCCGCCGGTCCCGCAATCCGGAGCCGTGATCAGGAGGGTGCGCAGGGTCACGCCGCCGGGAAGAATGGAGAAGGTTGCATCGTTGCCGCAGACCTTCACCGTGACGGTGTCCGGGTTGCTCAGGTTGCGCGCATCGGCAAAAAAGACAGAGCCGGCGCGGCCCGCATTGGAAATAACGCTGGTGACGATCGGGGCGGTGTCGGCGACCGTATACATGAAGCCCAGGGGGTCGCGGACGCAGCCGCGCACGGTGCAGACCTCGACGAGAGCCGGTCCCTTGTCGGGACAGCGGGGCGCCGTCACCCGCAGGGTCTGGCCATTGGCGAGCACCTCGTGCTCGGCATCATTACCGCAGACCTTCACGGTCAGCTCCGGCTGATCAAAGTTGCTGCCGATGATCGTGAAGACGGTACCCGAGCCTCCGTTGTTCTCGAGGTAGGTGTCGAGGCGCGGGGCCAGGTCGATGATGTTGATCGTGCCATCGACGAGGGTGGGCGCCGGGGACACTGAGTTGCCAACGCCATCCGTCATTACATTCAGCCGTCCGGGCGTGCTGCCATTGGCCAGATCGAGCGTCGTGGTGCCGGGGGTGACGCTCACATCGATCACGAGCACCAGCACCTCGAGGTCCTCGGCGGACTCGAGCCTGGTGTTGATGCGCGCCTCGCTCAGGGCGAAGACCACTCCGTGGGAAAACTGGCCGGCATCGTTATCAAGCACCCCGGCGCTGAACTCGGGCTCCAGCGGCGCGACAGCGCTGCCCAGCCGTACGCTGGTGATGGTGATGTCGTTGGGATCAAAATTCAACGACACGGAGAAGCCGTAGATGTCCTGGTCAAGGTCGGCCCGGATCGAGATCTCGGCTCCGGTGGTTCCCTGGGGAAGATTCCTTCCTGAAACCTCGAAGCGATTGGCCGCCATCAGGGTGGCCGCGCAAGCCAACACACTCAATATCACCGCAAACTGAAAGAAACGGATCTTACCCATGAGACACCTCTGTATAAATAATAGGATTCCTGGTTCGTTTACCCACTGGCCCTGAACCGTCGATCATAGCACTCTAATCCTGCTCACGCAAATTCTGCCGGCACAGACGGCCCCGCTCCAGGCGTACATCTTAATTGCAGCTATTGGGGCATCCCACGAAGATTCTGCAGGCGACACCCCCGGCATGGGCTGGCCCGCCCTGGAAGAGATAGACCAGCGCTCCAACGCCATCGGAGAGATCGATGCGCGCATCGCCATTGAAATCATTCAGGCCGACCTCGCCGGCCCCATCGCAGGGCAGATCCGCCGGCTGACCAAGGAAGAGATGGCTCAGAAGGCAGACCCCATCAGAGAGATCGAGGCCGCCATCGCTGTTACAGTCACCGGGCACCTGCCCTCCGCCGACAAGCTCGTATTCAAATCCCTGGGCAACCGTATCGCAGCCGAAAGAATTACAGATCTCGAGCGAAGCGAAACCCGCCGAGCCGCAGACC
>JABSRK010000604.1 GCA_013213915.1 Planctomycetota bacterium | reverse complement strand
CCAGCAATCGGAGCGTCGGCTACGGCGATGGGATCTACAAGTCGACTGACGCAGGTCGAACCTGGCGTCGCATGGGGCTGGAGAACTCGGAGCACATCCAACGAGTCCTCATCGATCCGCGGGATTCGGACGTCGTCTACGTCGCGTCACAGGGCCCGCTTTGGGCTCCGGGCGGCGATCGCGGTCTCTACAAAACGACGGATGGCGGCCAGCACTGGACGAGGGTACTGCAGGTCAGCGAGGACACCGGAATCACCGATGTCGTGCTCGATCCGCAGGACCCGGACGTGATCTTCGCAGCCGCTTATCAACGTCGGCGAGCGGTGGGGCAGACCATTGGGGGCGGCCCCGAAGCCGGCATCTTCAAGTCAACGGACGGTGGGGCGACGTGGGCGAAGCTCAAACAAGGACTACCCAGTGGTCACGTCGGTCGCATCGCGCTCGCCGTTGACGCACGCCATCCGGGTCGGGTCTACGCGCTCGTCGTAGCGCAGGGCGATGAAGGCGGGTTCTTCGTATCCGAGAATGCGGGTGCAGACTGGACTCGCACGAGTGACTACTCGGGAGGTGACCCCCAGTACTACGGCGAGATCTTCGTCGATCCTCACCGCTCGGATTCCATCTGGGCCCTCGACGTCCGATTCCCCCGCAGCGTGAATGCGGGTCGGTCCTTCGAATCGGTGCGGTTCCCGATTCACGTCGACCAGCACGACCTCGTCTTCGATGAGAAGGATCCGAAGCATCTCCTCGTCGGGAACGACGGCGGTCTCTACGAGACTCGGGATGGCGGGAACACGTGGCGCCACTTCACCAATCTCCCGTTGTCGCAGTTCTACCGCGTTGGCGTGGACGGAACGCGGCCGTTCTACAACGTGGCCGGCGGCTCGCAAGACAACGGCAGCATCTTGGGTCCGTCCCGCACACGTCACCGGGTAGGCATCCGAACCAGCGATTGGCAGCGCATTGGCGGTGGCGACGGTTTCCAGGCACGCTTCGATCCCGAAGACCCGAACATCGTGTACCGCCAGTCTCAGAACGGGGCTCTCGGCCGCCTCGATTTGCGGACCGGGAAGAGCCGGAGCATTCGCCCTCCACGGTTACGACGTTCGTCCCGTGAAGGGGACAAGGCCGAGGCTACGGCCACGCCACGGTGGCACTGGGACAGTCCGTTGATCATCAGCCCCCACGCTCCGCAGCGCCTGTACTACGCGGGGCATCGCCTCTACCGAAGCGACGATCGCGGGGACAACTGGTCGCCTGTCAGTCCCGATCTCACCCGGGATTTGGACCGGGACGCCATTCCGATCATGGGACAGCTCTGGCCAAAGGACGCGGTGGGGCGGCATCTCTACACCACCACGCTGAGCGTGATCTCTGCGCTGGACGAGTCGCCGCTCCGCGAAGGGCTGATCTACGTCGGCACCGATGACGGCTTGTTTCAGGCGACCGAGGATGGCGGAAAGGGCTGGCGGCGTGTCGAGCGCTTTCCTGGACTACCTGTCCATAGCTACGTCACCGATGTCTTCGCATCGCCACTGGATGCGGACACGGTCTTCGTGACGTTCAACAACTGGCAGCGCGGCGATTTTCGACCCTATGTCTACAAGAGCACCGATCAGGGCCGGAATTGGTCAGCGATCACGGGAAACTTGCCATCGCGCTCGGGCGCGTGGTCCATCGTCCAGGACCACGTGAATCGAGATCTTCTCTTCGTCGGCTTGGAGTTCGGTGTCTTCTTCAGCGTCGATGGCGGTCGCGACTGGGTGCAGCTCAAAGGAGGGATGCCGTCGATTCAGGCGCGCGACCTCTTGATTCAGCGCCGCGAAAACGACCTCGTCGTGGGAACGTTCGGACGCGGCGTCTACATCCTCGA
>JABSRK010000603.1 GCA_013213915.1 Planctomycetota bacterium | reverse complement strand
TTCGCGTGCTCCGGCATCGCCACGAGCTCTACGGGCACTGCTCGGAGTGCGAACAGCAGAGCTAGCCGGCGCGCCACAGGCCCTCGCCCCGCGCATTCTCGGGGCTTGAAGCGGTTTGTGTGGCTCATCGCTGGTCAATCCCCTGTTGACAGTTCAACCACCAGCCAGCTAGTCTGGCGTCAATTGAAATTGAATGTGATTTTCATTTTCATTGACGATGATTGATCCCCTGGGGGATCTGAAGGTGGTGCGATGAGTCCTGGAGACGAGAAGCTGGTCGGCGACGACCGCCACGATTGTCGTTGTGTGTGTGGGAGCCTCATCGCCCGACTGGTTTCGAATGGAGTCGAGCTCAAGTGCCGCCGCTGCAAGCGCACCATGGTGGTTCCGCTGGCAGCGCGTGCCGGCCGGCTGCCGGAAGCCCCACGCCCCTCGAGACCGGGTGATCGATTCCAATGACGCAATTGATTTCGAAAAGATGACGGCAACCGAGCGGCCAGAGGCCCCGAGCCCCGAGCCCACACTTCATCGACCCGATGGGCCGGTGACGGGAGTGGCTCGATGGGAACTCGACGATTCGCGATGGGATGCGCACTGCTCGCCGCATTTGCAACGGCTTCGAGTGCGACCGCCGACGCGGCAGACGACCGAGCGAGGGCGCAAGACGACCGGATCGCGAAACTCGAGCGCACGGTGGCCGTGCTTGCAGAGGAACTCGAGCGGGCGCGCATTGCCACGGCGATCCCGGAAAATGAAGATGCAGAGATGCTTGCCCGGTTTGGTCGCGCACCGGGTGCGTCGAAGGTCTACGACCTGGCGCACGGCGTATCGATCGGAGGTTACGGAGAGGGCTTCTACCGCAAGCTCGTCGATGATGACGGTGACAGCAAGGATCGAGCCGACCTGCTGCGACTCGTCTTGTACACCGGATACAAGTTTACCGACGACATCATCTTCAATGCGGAAATCGAGTTCGAGCACGCGACGACCGCTTCGACGCAGTCTTCGAGCGGTGGCAGCGTGTCGGTCGAGTTCGCACAGCTCGATTTCATGTGGAAGGACTGGGCGAACATCCGGGCGGGACTCTTGCTCGTCCCGATGGGCTTCATCAACCAGGTCCACGAGCCGCCATTCTACTTCGGCGTCAACAGACCTGAAGTGGAGCGCAGGATCATACCGACGACATGGCGGGAGAACGGCGTCGGGCTGTTCGGGACGGTCGCAGAACAAGTCAGCTACGAGGCGTACGTGATCAACGGACTCAACGCAGCGGGTTTTGATCCGAGTGGCCTTCGCGATGGCCGGCAAAAGGGCAACCGCGCGCTTGCCGAGGACTTGGCGCTCGTTGCGAAGGTCGAGTGGTTCCCGCTTCCGGAGCTGCTGGTCGGCGGTTCGATCTACCACGGCAAGTCGGGACAGAACCAGAATATCGATGTGTCCGAAGGGACGGGCTTTGACGCCTACCAAGTCGATATTCCCCAGACTCCGACGACGATCTGGGAAGTCCATGCACAGTACGTGAACCGCAGCTTCTACGCGCGCAGCTTGTTTACGATGGCCGATATTGGAGACAATACAGCCCTGACCGCCGCGCTTGCGCCCGTGGGGCTCGGCGGAGGCACGGGCATCCAGATCCTCCTGGACGGGGCTGACCTGGCCCTGCCCTTGTATGCCTTATGCACCAATCCCCAGCCTGGCACTCCCTGCTTTGTCGAGGTCGACGGGTTCTCGCGCGGAAGGGACCATCTCCTCCAGGCCAACGGAGGTCCAGGAACGGAACGCGATTTCCTCTTCTTCAGCGTGGATGAGTGGGCAAAAGGAGACCCGCAGAACCCCCAGGCCCCTTCGGTCACTACGGAGGGAGCCTCTGGTGG
>JABSRK010000602.1 GCA_013213915.1 Planctomycetota bacterium | reverse complement strand
CCGACAGGGGAACATCGTCGACGAAGACATGTCCGGCTGCCGGCGTGACCAGCCCGGCCACGAGATCGATGATGGTCGTCTTCCCGGCGCCCGAGTTTCCCAGGATGGCCGTGATGCTGCCCGCCGGGATATCCAGCGAGAGGGAATCGAAGACGGCGCCTTCCTCGTAGTGGAAACGCACGCTGCGAAGCTCGACACCCCGGTCGAGCGTCGGGGCCATCCCTCCGGTCATCGGCTCCGCCACGGCCTCCGCCTGCTCGATCATCTCGAGCATGGACCAAAGGGCGCTCTCCTCGATCCGGGCGCTCTGGTACTTACGCTGCGCGCGATTCAGGGTCGTCATCATTCGGGCGGCGAGCACCATCATCAAGAAGGCCGCCGCCGCGTCCATCTGCAACACCTGGATCGCGAGCAGCAGCCCGAGACCGCAAAAGAGGATGACCATCGGCTCCTGCAGTGTTCGCATCGCCTCGCGGCTCAGCACCTGCTTTCGCAACGCCTTTCTCAAGCGCAGGGCATCGGCCTCGAGCATCGGACCCACGAGCGATTCCCGCCCCGTGGCCTTGAGCAGCTTCACGGCCTGCAGCACGTCCGTCATCCGCCGCAGCAGTGAACGCATGAATCGGGTCTGGCGGTGGCCGGCGCGGCTCGCGAGGCGCACGAAGACCTGGAGCGCGACCACGCTCAGTAAGCCGGCCGCCGCAGCCGCAAGGGTCGCCCACAAGGAAATCGCGAAGGCGACGCCCGCCGTCACGGTGGCCTCCACAATGTGGGTGACCACCAGCGCGGTCTGGTGGAAGGAGTTGGAGGCGCGCTGGGCCTCCGTCGCGATGGCATTGGTCGCGACTCCGACCGGCAGCTTCGCATAGTAGTTCCAACGGGCTGCCAGCAACGCCCGCACCAGGCGCAGGCGCAGATCGGTGGCGACGTGCGCCACGGTGTAACCCACACGCCCGTTTGCGACGAGCAGGATGACCGCCTTCAGCACGAACACCAGCACCATCACGGCCACCAGCGGGCCCAGCTCCCGCGGAACTCCCAGGCGATCGAGGAACGAGAGCACATGCGCCTCGAATCCATCGGGTTCCGCACCCGCCCCGGTCGCCACGCCCAGCACGGGAAGCAGCACGCTCCAGCCCAGACCGCCCAGCAGGCCCGCGAGCAGCATGCACAGGATCACGACGCCGCTCTGCCCAGGGTACGCGCGAATGAAGTAGCCGAGGACCTTCATGACTTGCCGTCCGGGAACCGAGAAGATGGCGGTGCACTGGGGGGAGGCGGCGGGCTCTGGACCGCCGCCGCACGGGACGGTAGCCCACCCTGGCCCCGTGCCGTAGGTTCTGGCGCGTGAACATGGACCGAGGCGCTGCTGCGCTTGCGGAGGCGGAGTGAGCGAGCGGCCCTCCGCGTTGGTGCTGGCCGGCAGCCGCGACGAGGGAGATCCGCTGGCGCGGGCCCAGGGAGTGCGTCACCGGGCACTGCTGCGCGTGGCGGGCGTGCCGATGCTGCTGCGGGTGGTGCGCGCGCTGCAGCAGACCGAAGGGGTCGGGCAACTCTACGTGAGTATCGACGACCCCGACGCGCTCGGCGACGTGCCCGAGCTGGCAGAGCGCGTCGCGGCGGGGGAACTCGCCGTCCACCGCAGCCTATCGTCTCCCTCGCGCAGCGTTCTCGACCTGCTGGAGCAGCTCGGTGAATCGACGCCGGTCCTCGTCACCACGGCGGACCACGCGCTCTTGTCGCCGCAGATCGTGCGCCGCTTCCTCGACGCAGCCGAGGCAAGTGCTGCGGACCTGCTGGGGGGTCTCGTCGAGCGCTCGGTCATCGAGGCCCGCTTCCCCGAATCGACACGCACCTACCTGCGACTGCGGGACGC
>JABSRK010000601.1 GCA_013213915.1 Planctomycetota bacterium | reverse complement strand
CGTGTTCCGGCCTCGACCGTGACGGCGGGACCCCCCGGGCCAGTACCCCCGGCCGGGGTAAAGGAGTCATGCACAGTGACCCCGCGCATCTCGTGGGTCCAGACCAGCAGCGAATCGGGCGCATTGGAGCGCCCCAGGTAGTCGTGTCCGGTGCCCTTGATCACCAGACGCACCCGGTGTTCTCGTGCAAAATTCACCGCGGCCACGATGTCCTCGGGCGTTTCGGCCGCCACCGCGTAGGGGCTGACGCGGGCCGTCCAGGCATCCAGCCAGCCGGTGGTTTGCGTCGCGCCGGCGTGATCCTCTAGATAGAAGGGGTTGTTCATCTGTTCGAGGCTCGCCGTGCACTCGGCGCTGCCCGCGTCGAGCGCGCAGGCGTCGAGGGGCGATTTCACCTGGATCAGTCGTCCATGGACCTGCTTTCGCAGGGCATCCCAATCCGCCTTCGACGGCCAGGCCGATGTCGCCGGATCCCCGCCCGTCGCTCGCCCGCATCCCCCCAGCCATCCCGAGCCGAGCATGGCGGAGCCCGCCGTGGAGAACGCAGCCAGGCGTCCCAGCGTGCCGAGAAAACGTCTTCGACTGAAAAAACCCAAGTGGTCTGCGAACATGCTCATGTGCTTGCTCCCGTCCCGGCGTCGCACTTCGAGGTTAGTCGAAATGTGCGGGAGTTTTCGGCTTCGGATTGTCGGAGGCGATCCGAAGGAGAATAGGAATCATCAACCGCGAATCTGGCGAATGTCCGAGCACGGGCGGCAAGATTCGCCGCCTACTTCTCTGAAGCGGGGATCCAGCCCTGGGCGCGGAAGAGTTTGGCGAGTTCCGCGGAGACAGCGTTGGCACCCCGAGCGGCGTCCGCACTCACGGATGCGCCGATGGTGTTCTTCATCTGGCCGCCGACACCCCGCGCCACACTCTGGGCACCCGTAGCCGCCGCCGCAGTGGCGAGGTTGCCTACCGCCGCGCCCACGCCGAGGGTCTCTGCAGCGCCCGGAGTTGCAGCACTCTTGGAGCTTATGCGGAACTCCTGGATCGAGGTTTCTCGGCCATCCCGGAGCATGGAGACGCGAGTCCGGGCCTCCACATGGCTACTGCCGGCCCCGAGGCCGATCACGAAGCGCCGCAGCCGGTTACCTTCGTCCACCGAGAGCAGTTCGCCGCGGATCAGCAGGTAGGGGCCGCCGCCGTGCGGAAGCGTTCCGCTGCTGCGTTCCGCCGCGAGGCCCAACTTGCGAATGTCCGCAGCCAACTGTTCGGCCATCGACTTCGCGATCGCCAGGCCCAGCTCGAACCGCTTGGCCTCGGCGTCATCGCCGGAGGCGGCGTGCATCAGCCTCGAGCCGATGGCGCTGTCCAGCTTCACTGTCCCAGCTCCCACGTCGTAGTCCTGAACGAGGACGAGGTGCGGACGAGGTAGCTCGGCGTTGTCGAGCATGCGGCTGGAATTGACGCTGGTGCGTCCACAGGCCAGCGCGATGCTGCAGAGCACGAGTGCAAAGAAAGCACCGTGGAGACTTCGGGTCAGCGGAAGCATGGGACTCCTTTCACCACCGGGTGACACTATCCGGAGACGGATGGGTTCTGTCCAGGGTAGGGGATTCGGGCCTCCCCACGTTCGACAATTTGAAATGACGCCCAAGATCGGACATTCCGGCGAGATCCGGGCGAAACTTCCAAAACTCAGACGATTGCTAACCGCCCGCAACCGAGTTTACGAGAGTCAGACGGTCGCCGACTGAAAGCGGCTGGGCGAGTTCGGCCCGCGATTTCGCGGCGAACTCGCTATGCGCCCATCAGCGTCAGATCTGTGTCAGAGGCTCGGCACCCGGTAACGGCGGCTCTTGAACTCGCGCGCCACGAACTTGCCCAGGTATCCCGTCGT
>JABSRK010000600.1 GCA_013213915.1 Planctomycetota bacterium | reverse complement strand
CCGCCACCTCGCTACTGGAGGCCCACTCGAAGCTACTCGAGCTGGCGACGAAGCAACTCAGCTATACACGGCTCGAGGCGCCCGTCGCCGGGCTCGTGTCCGAGGTCCCCGGCGACGAGAACGAGAATGTTGCGGCCGGTCAAACGGTGGTGGTGCTGGCCACCGGAGCGTTTCCCGAGGTCGAGGTCGCAATCCCCGGGCGCTTGATCGCACAAGTGAAGCGGGACGACATCGTTAAGGTCAGCCTGCCAAGCGTCGAGGGTCCACCCCTGCCGGCGACCGTCATCGAGGTCGGGATCAGCGCGGGCGATGGGCGCAGCGCTTTCCCGGTCACAGCCAGGCTGCACGAGGCCCATACCGCGATCCGGCCGGGCATGGCCGCAGACGTAGAATTTCGTTTTGCCGGCGACGGGGAGGGACGCCTGCTGGTCCCGATCGTGGCCGTTGGAGAGGATCGGAAGGGCCGCTTCGTATTCGTCTTCGAGGCGGGACCCGACGGAGTCGGAACGGCTCGTCGCCGCGCCGTCGAGATCGGGAGCATCTCCTTCGAGAGCATCGAGATTCTCTCCGGGATCCGTGAGGGCGAGACTGTCATTACGGCGGGCGTTCGCCGGATCCAGGACGGGTTTTCGGCACGACTCCTGGACGCGCCGGAGTCGGGCGAGAAGGCGCTTCGTTGAACCTGACGCGTTCTGCCATTCAGAGGGACCGGGTGACGTGGGTGGCCCTCGCGGTCATCGCGATCGCGGGTTTGTTCACCTATCTCGATATGCCGCGTGCCGAGGACCCCGGCTTCACCGTCCGCACCGCGGTCGTCGTGACACGGTTCCCGGGCGCGAGCGCCGAGCGCGTCGAACAGTTGGTCACCGACAAGCTCGAGAAGAAGATCCAGGAGATGCCCGAGCTCGAGCGCATCCAGAGCCAGTCGAAGGAGGGGGTGTCGATCATCTACGTCGACATCGAAGAGAAGTACACCGACATGCGTCCGCTCTGGGACAAACTGCGGCGGAAGGTTCGCCGGGCGGCAGCGGATCTTCCCTCCGGCGTGATCGGCCCTATCGTGAACGACGAATTCGGTGATGTCTTCGGCATCGTGCTCGGGATCGTCGGAGACGGCTTCGATTATGCGGAGCTGAAGAAGGTTGCCGACGAGGTTCGCGACGAGCTCCTGCACCTGCCCGACATCGCCAAGGTCGAGATCTACGGCGCCCAGCAAGAACGCATCTTTGTCGAGTACGACAATGCGCGACTCGCCGAGCTCGGCCTGTCGCCACTCCTGCTCCAGAAGGTTCTCCGGGAACGCAACATCATCGTCCCTGGAGGGCATGTCACCACCGAGTTCGAGAGGATCACACTCGAGCCGTCGGGAAACTTCGAGTCGATCGAGGACACGGCGCGCACTGTCGTCGTAATACCGGGGAGTCGCGAGGTGATGTATCTCGGCGACATCGTCGACATCTACCGGGGCTACGTGGACCCGCCGCACAGCAAGGTTCGCGTCTCCGGCGAGAACGCGCTTGCGCTGGCGGTGGCGATGCGAGAGGGCGGCAACATTCTCGACGTCGGGAAGGGCATAGAGGCCTTTCTCGAGCGCGCGCTCTCGGTCTACCCGATGGGCATCGAGTTCGAGATGGTCCAGTTCCAACCCGATGAGGTCGACCAGAAGATCAGCGATTTCATCGGGAATCTATTCCAAGCGATCGCTGTCGTAACCCTGGTTCTTCTGTTCGCCCTGGGTCTTCGCACGGGCCTGATCGTTGCGAGCCTGATTCCGATGACGATTGCCATGGGACTCGTGCTGATGGGCTACTTCGACATCGGTCTCAACCAGATTTCGCTGGCGGCCCTCATCATTGCACTCGGCATGCTCGTCGACACGTCGATCGTG
>JABSRK010000060.1 GCA_013213915.1 Planctomycetota bacterium | reverse complement strand
CGTTCGTTCCTCCGCACGGTGAAGAGAGAGGACGTTGAAGCGCGGCTGGAGTCCCTGGGGCTGGATTCGGAGTTGTTCGATGATCGCCCCATGCTTCTGACGGAGCTTGCCCGTCCGGATGCAGTCGAACGGGCTCTCGCTAGCCTCTCTGATCCCGATCTGCGATCTGCCGCGTCCCGGTGTCTCTACGACCACGGCGGGATCATCGAGGCTCGCCATCTCGAGCGGCTCGGGTACGCCCCTGATCTCGACGGGTGGCGTGGTGCGCTCGAGCGGGCCCTGCTCGGGACGATCATGCAGAGCGAGCTCACTGATGTGGGGCTCCAGTTCGGGCCCGGGTCCCTGGTGGTGTTCCTCGACCTCACCCGCCATGTGTTGCTGCCGGGTGTCGAGGTCCAACCCGATGAAGACCCGGAGCCGCCGGGGGACGTTCTCGCTGACGTCGCTGCGATTCGTACGTTTATCGATCATCACAGCGTCCGTGTGACGCGCGACGGGACGCTGTACCGCGCGACGCGCCGGAAGATGGAGAACGAGTTGCTGTCGCCGGGCGCAAGACCTCTCGACCGGGAAGACTCGCTGTCGTGGCTCCTGCGGTTCCTCAGCTACGCCGAACTCGTTGGCCCCGACCAGGACGGGCGCATGCGGACCTCGCGCGCGTGGGACGACTTCGATTCGCGCGGGCCCGTCGCTCGCACCGAGTTGCTGCTCACGTATGTCCACAACGACGTGAAGGACGCCAAGGGCGCGTTCCACCAGCCACGCTTGCGGAAGATCTTGCTTCAGGTGTTGCGAGACGCCGGGCCGTCGCGTTGGCTGTCGCTGCGCCACCTCGCAATCCTGGCACGCAATCGCTACCTCATGACGCTCGATCGTGACGCTTGCGGAGCACGGTTCCAGAAGCGGTACAAGTACGCGCCGATTCCTCCCCTCGCGGCACCCGGCATTCTCATGCGGGAACTCATGCGTTTCGGCGCCGAGTCCCTGTCGCATGCGGGCCTCCTAGAGACTCTCGAGGTCGAGGAATATCCCGTCGCGGTGCGCATGACGCGGATGGGTGCCGCCGTTCTCGGGATCGCCGTCGAAGAGGTGGAGGGCGTCGATGACGGCGCCATGATCGTCACCGCGGACTTCGAAATCGTGCTGTTTCCGGATGCAGGGGGGATCGAGCTGATCCACGAGGTCGGACGATTCGCGCGGCGAGAGAAGGCGGACTACAGCCTCCACTACCGCATCAGCGAACGGAGCGTGCAAGAGGCCGTAGCCGGGGGCCTAGGGGCTGACGCTATTTTGCACGTCCTGCGCACCCACGGTCGGCATGACATTCCACAGAACGTGGAGATATCGATCTGCAACTGGGCGGCGGACGTCCAGGTCCTCGCTGCCCGCCGTACGCTCCTCATCGAGGCCCCGAGCAAGGAGGCCCTCGACGCGGCACTCAAAGTGAAGGAACTCAACGCGATAGCGGTGAAGCGCCTCAATGACACCGTCATCGAACTCTCGGAGGACCCGTCGACGTCCCGTGTCGCCGAGGCGCTGCGAGGGCAGGGCTTCTTCCTGCGCTAGCGGACCGACTCGAGGGCGCGCCGACCGAGTTGTCAACCCTCGGAGTCGGCGAAGCCGTCTGCGATCGAAGTGATCGTGAATTCCACGTGACCGGCGGCGACGTCGAGACCCACCGTCTCGCCCTTCGTGTGACCAATCAGCGCTCGACCGATGGGGGAGAGGTAGGAGATGAAACCACGCCCGGCGTCGACGTCCCAGGGGCCGAGTACCGTATAGGCATGGTGGGCGCCTCCAGCGTCGGTCAGCGAAACGCGCGATCCCAGCGTCACGTTGCCCTCGGATTCTTGCTGGATGTCGCCGCTGATGATGCGCGCTTTCTGGATGCCGTCCGCCAACTCCTCCGCGAGCTTGGTGAGTCGTTCCTGCTTCTCCACGGCGGCGGTCCACTCGGCGTTCTCGGAGAGGTCGCCATGGGACGCAGCGCGGCCGATCTCGATGGAATTGTCCGGGATCTGGGTGTTGACGACGTCTTCGTGCTCGACGCGCCTGGCCTGCAGCGCTTTCTCCGTGGTGTAGATGATGCCCGGGTCGAACATCGGATTTGTCGGTGCAACCGGCGCGCCCGTGTCGAACTTTGCGGCCTCGGGCCGTGTCCGGAACATGTGCGCCATCATGCGATCGCGCAGGTCCGCGTTGAGGCTGCGGTTGTTCCGGAGTAGGGCCGCCAAGGTCGTTGCCTCCGACTCGTTCGCTTCCCTGAACGCGTCGCGTACGAGGGCGTAGTCCTTGAGCGGGAATACCTTAGCCAGCGTCGCGGCGAGGTCCTTCGACTCGCCCGATGCGATCGACTCAAGATCCTTCAACCGGATGGCCTCCTTATCCAGATGGGAGTGGAGGACGAGGCTCTTCTCGAGGAGCACCGTATCGCGGTCGCGACGGATGTTCGCAGGGAGCTTGTCCCCACGTGCGCTGCGCACGTACCAGATGAACGCACGTGGGTGGTCGCGGTAACGATCGGCGACCGCGTTGATGGCATCTTCCGCGACCTGCTCATGTCCCCCACGCAGCAAGTCAGCCAGGCAATGTTCGGCCGACTCGGGTGCGCCGCCGACGATCACTTGGCGGCACAGCGCGGGCCAGTCGATGCCCTCGTGTTGCTTGATCTCGAGCATGGCCGCGACGCGGTGGCTCGAGATCGGGATGCGCGCCAACGACCTGATTGCGCTGTCATGATCCAGAAGCGTGTGTGCCGGCGCGAGCTCGTCGGGCGAGGTGATCTCACTCCATTTCTGCGTTGCCTCGGTCAGCAGGAATGACAGAGAGATCCGATCAGCCATGCCCATGTCGGGAGACGCTGAGATGAGGTTCGTCGCAACGGCTACGAGCGCCGGGATACCGTCTTCATGGGCGGGCGCCTCTTTCATGAGGTCGCGGAAGTAGCGGACGCGTCTGGTGTCTGTGGGCAGGTGCCTCAGATCTCTAAGGCAGGCCTCGGTGTAGCCGCCGGATTCTTCGCCGAGTTCGATTGTTGGGTTCGCGCCTGGGGTGATCGTGATGTCGCCGGCGGCCTTCACCTTGCCGCGTGCCTTCTGCCACCACCGGGACCACGACTTGGTGGGGATGACATCGCCTGCGATGCGGTCGCGAAGGTCGCGTAGCGACGCCTTCCCGCGACGGCTGCGAAGACCGCACCGAATCAGCTCGACCGGGTCCTCCTCGATGAGCCGCTTCACTTCTTCGAGTCGGTCCAGCTTCATCGCGCGGAGGTCGTTGTCGGCGATCAGGTCGGTCTTTTTGGCGGCCATCTCCATGGACATGCGATGGCCGCGTTTCTCTGCGAAGTCGATCACCAGCGACGCGTCATCTGCGTCGACCTCGGCGATGCGACCGGCGTGCCAGCCACCTGGGTGAAACAGGTACGCCCCCGTCTTCATGTGCAGGAAGGTGTCCATTTTCTGTACGGCGGCCTTGGGGTCTTTCCCGTCAGCTACGCCGCACATCTCCAGGAAGGTCTCGAGGTTGGGGTCGTCGCCGTAGAGACCGCGGTACGCCGTCAGGAGTCCGTGGCGTAAACCTCGTTCGCGCGGGGCGACCTCGGCCATCTTGCGGAGCACTTGCAATGCTTCGAGGTAAAGTTCGCGCTCGAGGAGCACGGGACTCAACATCGAGAGGTACAGGCCGGCCTTGTCGAACTGGCCCTGCGACGCGAGTGCGTCACCGCCCTGGATGAAGGGATCGACCTCTGCCGGGGCGGCGTCGAGCCGTTCCAGCCAGAGGTCTTCGAACCCCTGGTGGTCCCCCCGTTCTGCAAACTCACGAAACTGCTGGGCACGGGTTGCGGTGGTGGACATCGAGCGCGAACGACCCTGGAGAGTGACGGCGACACCGGGCGGGGGGCGACATCTCCCCGCCGAAGGGACGTGATCCTAACACCGGGATCCGGCGCATCCACCGTTGCCCTTTACCCGTTGTGGACCCGCGGCTAGGGTATGGCCATGGCGATCGATAAGGACCTCCTGGGTATCCTCAGATGCCCCGACAGCAGGGCCCCGCTGGTGTTGGATGGGGAGTGGTTGGTCAGCACCGACCCGGCTACTCGGCGGCGCTACAGCGTCACGGACGACATCCCCAACATGATTTTGGAGGAATCTGAGGTGATGGAAGAGGAGCCCTGGATTGCGGTGATGCGCGACCACGGTGTCGTTCCAGGGGGGGGCGCGGAGGGCGTCCGTGGCTGAAGAGACCATCTTCGCCCAGATCATCCGCAAGGAGATCCCGGCTGACATCGTCTATGAGGATGATCGCGCCCTGGCCTTCAGGGACAGCAATCCTCAGGCCCCGGTCCACGTCCTCGTCATACCGAAGGAGCCCATCGTCAGCGTCGCCGAAGCGACAGAAGATCAGATCGAAGTTCTCGGGCACCTGTTGCTGGTAGCTCAGAAGGTAGCTCGGGACGAGGGCGTCGGAGACGCGTTTCGCGTCGTGGCCAACAGCGGCGCCGGAGCGGGGCAGAGCGTCTTCCACCTGCATCTCCACGTTCTGGGGGGCCGCCCGCTTTCGTGGCCTCCCGGGTGAACGTGGCGGCGCTTGATACCGGAGGTGGGACTCGAACCCACAAGGCCGTTAAGGCCAGCGGATTTTGAATCCGCCGCGTCTGCCAATTCCGCCACTCCGGCGTGGATTGAGAATCGTGCGCGAGTCACTCGCGCGCGTCAAGAACGCGGAGGCCTCATGTGGCTACTGAACCGTGATGGCCAGGCTCGGCGAGATCGTTCCCAGCTGCCACGGCGTCGCGTTTAGGTCCTCGACGACGAATGCCGAGTAGAAGGTCACGCCGGACAGCGCCGGAATATTCGGTACTACGATGAGTACCGACGCGCTCCCATTCGCGTCGAACGTGGCTAAGTTGTTGTAGAAGATCCCGTTGTTCGGCGTCCCAGGCAAGGCCGAGAACTGGAGCAGCCAGTCGTTGTTGAGTGGGACGAACTGACCGTTGAAGAGCGTCATGCCCGGCGTGTTGCCCGCTGAGAAGCCGCATAAGTAGGGCCGGAACGGGTCCGCGGGGCTCGAGAGTTGGAGCGAGGTCACCGTCCCGACAGTGGCGGGCGCTGCCAGCGTGAGCGTCGGGGTGGGGCCGCCGGTCGCGAGGCGCTGGAACATCAACTGGTAGGGGCCAGGTGCCGGATTCTGGCGCCACGTGACGTCTACGTCGGTTCCGGTTCGGTTGAACGGCGGCCACATGGCACCGCGAATCGCGGGCAGGTAGTAGTCATGTTGCGCGGTGCTGGGCGTCGTCAGCGTCGTGAGCGGTGTGAAGGATGTCGCGCTCACGTCCTTCTCGACGACCTCGAGTTGCCCCCCGGCGGCGAGGTCCCGGAAGACGACAAATGCCTTCCCCGACGCTTCATCGCATGCCAACGAGAAGATCCGGTAGTTGGCCACGCCGCTGTGCTGCGCCGTCGTTGCGCTGAAGACGGGCGTGGCGGTGCTCCAGAGATTGAAGGCATCCCAGCGCCGGTAGAAGAAATTCCACGCGGTGCTTGAATGGAGATCTTCCCCGTACAACGCGTGGACGAATCCGAGGTTGTCTGCTGCGAGCATGCCGTAATAGTCGTTTGACGGAGTGGAGTTTCCGAGCCGCGTGGATGGCTGCCAGCCGGCGACCGGGTCGTAGATGCGGTGATAGTACTCACCGGCCCCCGTGTTCCTGTAGTACGAGCAATGAACAAGGCCGGTGTTATCGACCGCGAGGCGGGTGTTTTGCGCGCTCGCGGACACGCTGATCGCGCCAAGATCGGTGAACGCGAGATTCGTGGCGCCGGCTGTTTGGCTGGCGACGAGCTGCGTGCGCCAGCTCTGCGCGCCGTGCGCCGCGATCCATATGGTGTCCGCCGCGTCGACGGCGATGTTCATGGCCGAAGTGCGGCTACTCGACGTCGCTCCTGTGACATTGGTCAGGCTCACGATCGCGGAGAGGGCTCCGCCGCTGGGGTCGTATTGCCGGTAGTACTGGGCGTAGTAGGAGGGGTAGTAGTAGCTTGCCCAGACGATGTGTAGAACGCCTGTTCCGTCGATGGCCAGACAGCAACCATTGGTCAGGTTCGAGCCTGAGAGGCCCGAGGTTGCGTCGTTGATCGCGACGGTGACGGGAAACCATGTCATCCCGCCATCGGGCGAGACCCGAAGCTGCAAGGGGCGATTACCGCTGGCGTCCTGGTCCACTGATAGCGCGTACAGGTTGCCCGCCGCGTCCTTCACGACGTGCTTGTGCTGGTTGCCGCCGGCGTAGGAGAACGGACCCGAGGTCAGGGACACCTGGGCGAGCGCGACGACGGTAAGCAACATCAGACAGGGGAGCGTGCGCATCATGAGGCCTCCTGAGGGTTGGGGCCATCCTACCCCACTCGGAAGCGTTTCCGGGAACGTGGGACTGGTGTGGGTCGTTCGGGTCTTCGGGCCACGGGTCGGCATGAATGATGACCTGCGTCCGGGGAAGGCGCTGCTCGATCGCCCGTTCGATCTGCTCGACCAGCGCGTGTGCCTCGCGGAAGCTGACTTCTGCATCGATCTCCACGTGAGCCTGAACGAACCGATCGGGGCCCGACCGTCGCGTCATGAGATCGTGGTAGCCGCGCACCGGGGCTCCGAACGAGGCGATAGCGTCCTCGACGGCGCGGATCTCGGTGCGTTCGAGCCCGGCGTCCATGAGCCGATGAGCGGACTCGACGAGGAGCCCCCATGCGGCGTATAGAATGAGGGCCGCGATGATGACAGCCACGGCGGGATCGATCCACGGCGATCCGACTCCCAGGTGAAGCACGAACACCAGCAGCACGCCACAGTGGGTGAACAGGTCTGAAGTGTAGTGGAGGCTATCTGCCCTCAGCGCCGGGCTGTCGTGGCGCCGTGCGGCGCGCTTCAGGTAGCGGGCGAGCGCCCACGCCGCGACGGTGGACACGATCGTCACCCCGAGCCCGAGGCCCGGTCGGTTGAGTTGCTCCTGGTCACCGAATTCAACGAAGGCCTCGCGGATGAGGAACACACCGCTGGCGGCGATCACGACGGCCTGGACCAAGCCGGCGAGGTGTTCGAGTTTTCCATGTCCGAAGGGGTGGCCTTCATCCGCTGGTCGATCAGCCGCTCGGACGGCCAGCCAGTTTCCCGTAGACATGAGCGCGTCGCCCGCCGAATCGACCGCCGAAGCGAGCAGGGCGGCCGAGCCAGTCGCCCACGCCCCCACGCCCTTGAGGGCCGCAAGGACGAGCGACCCCACGGTTGCTATCAGCGCCGGGCGCGCCCGTTCCTTCGCCGTGCTGGTGCTGATCTCTGCGTCCATGGCAATAATCCGGATCTTATGCTGAATACCCCACGGTGATGTTCTCGCTTACCAACCACCCCGGGAGGGACCATGTTCAGTGAGCTGATCAAGCTCCGTGAACTCGGACGCCTGCTCAGAAAGCGACGCTATCTGGAGGCCCTGGCCCTGGCTCGCGATCCCGCCATCAGAGACCACAGGAAGGCTGTCGTGGCCGCGGAAAAGGCCAGGAACGGTTTGCTGGAGGAGGCAGAGGCACAGCGCGCGCGAGGGGATGTCCCAGAGGCCTTGCAGAACGTGCGCGCGGCCCTGAGGGACAGTGAAGATCCCCGCGCCCGCCGGCTTGAGCAGGAACTCCAGTGCGCCCTGAGCGCGCCCAGTACGCGGACCCACGGCGAGGCGCCGCCGCGGGCGGGCGACGACGAGAGCGAGCAGCTCGTCTGGCCGCCGAGCGGGGAGCGCACGGAGCAAGTGGAATGCGACCACATCGAACCCCCGGGGCGTGCGGGCCTGCGCCCGGTCGTGTTTCGGTCACCGGACGAACTTCCCGGGCCGCGCACGTTCTCTCGTGGGTTGCCCTTCATTCTCAGAGTGGAAGAGCGGGGCGATTGGTTCGTTCATCCGGGGCGGTCGCTCCTGATCGGTAACGCGACCCGTAGGGCGGCGGATCTCCCGGTGCTCGCTGCCGTTGGCAGCCGACACGCCAGAATCGAGCGGATCATGGACGGGCATTCCGTGCACTATCGCGTCGTGCCGCTTCCGGGTCACGAGGTGACGAAGAACCGCAGGAAGGTGATGGACCTCGCGCTCCTCGAAGACGGGGACGCGATCGGACTTGGGACATCGCTGAGGCTCGTCTTTCGGCGCCCTGTCCCCACCTCCGCGACTGCGGTTCTCGAACTCGGTGGTGACTTCACCGTTCACGGCTGTCGGCGGGTCCTGCTGTTCTCCGAAGCGGGGCGTGCGGGATCGATTGTGATCGGCCCCGGCCCCGAGACCCATGTCTCCATCCCTCCCGACGGGGAGCGCGTGGAGTTGCTGCGCGGCGAGTCGGGGGAAACTGAGGGAGTACTGCTCGCGCGGTGCCCTCGCGGGGTGGCGGTTGCAGATGGGGAGGAGAGGCCACAAGTCCGTGTCCAGGATGGAGTTCCGATCCGATCTGGTCGGCTCGGGTTCTTCGTCGACCCCGTCTGAGTGGTTTATGGGGGGCCTTGGGCGTAGCGGTCCCAGAATATCCGTCATTCTCTTCGGAATGACTCATTGTCGTGAGCACATACATGCGCCCATCTCTGTCGCTCGCCCTGATCCTGCCGCTCCTCATCGTGCTCCCCGTTCCGGGGCAGGATCTCGAGCCGACCCTCGTCCGCGCGGCGTCGCGGATCGGCGACCGCCTCGTGGAGGTACTTCCGGACAGTGCGGAGTCCGTGTCGGCTCTGGCTGTCGTTTCCGACGGCGTCAGCCAGCGGGAGGCGGAGGAGGCGATCGTCGGTGCGTTGATCGACCGAGGCTTCAAGGTCGTCGAAGCGGAGGCGGGGCATACGGGCGTTGGCGTCCTTGCCCTCAGGCTGACCGTCGTTCCGGGCGAGCTCCACCAGCGCCTGGTCGTTGAGACGTGCGAGGATCAACCGCAACGGTTCGTCTGCGCATTCGGTGACGCCTCCTGGGCAGACGAGAAGACCGACGGCTCGTTGCTCATCGAGGGCCCGCTGCGCGACGATCCGGAGGAGGCCGTGGACGCCGCTCGCGCTCTGGCGCGACGCCGCTTCACGTCACGGGCCGGAGTCAGGTCCGCGGAGGGACACATCGATATTCTGCGCCGCGTCGCCCACCGCACCTTCGTTGGCTCCGAACAGCGTGAGACCGGACGGTTGCATCGGGCGTTCGTTCGCCTCGAGGCGGATCCCCAGGCGATCCGCAGGGTGCAGATCGCGATCGACTACGAGGATCGCCGTCAGGCGGTCATCCCATGGGCCCGAGGCGGTGGCGTGCTCGCGCTCGTGCTAATTTTCGGGCTGTCGTATTTGAGTCTCGATCTCCGGACCAAGGGCTACATGACGGGACGGCTTCGGCTGCTGTTTGGTACGCTGTGCGTACTGGGTGCAGGCGTCTGTTGGAGTGTCCCGCTGTGATCGAGACGAACAGGTTCGAACGCGGGATCGACGTCGATGACGCGGCTGCTCCCGGACGCGCCATGGACTGGGAGACGTTCTTTCGCAACTACCGTAAGCCGGACTTCGTTCCTGGTTTCACCATCTTGAACAAGCTGGGTAGCGGCGTGTTCGGCGAGGTCTACAAGGCCAGGCGGACGTCCATCGGCAAGCTGTACGCCATCAAGTTTCTGCGATTGCAGGACGAACGGCTACACGAGCAGGTCGTTCGCGAGATCGAATCCGTGGACCACTTTGCCCAGGTGGACCACCCCAACCTCGTCAGCATCGAAGACCGTGGTGAGATCTGCGGCATCCCCTACATCGTCATGGGTTACGCGGGGGATGACACCCTCAAATCACTGCTGGTCGAAGGCGCCATGTCGGCTGAAAGGGCGATCCCACTGATCCGCCAGATCATTCGCGGAGTCAAGGCGCTGCACGAACACTCCATCATCCACTTCGACCTGAAGCCGGCCAACGTCTTCATCAAGGGCGACGTGGCCCGCGTGGGCGATTACGGGCTGTCGAAGCTCATGACCGAATCGCGCGCGACTCTTAGCATGGGCCGCGGTACGCCGTACTACATGGCTCCCGAGATGTTGCAGCGTCGTGGCGACGCCCGTTCGGACGTGTACTCGCTCGGCGTCATACTGTTCGAGATGCTCGTTGGTGATGTCCCGTTCAAAGGCGAGACTGAGTGGGAGATCCTGAAACGCCACGAGACGGAGACCCCGCTGATTCCGGACGTGATCCCCTTCGGGCTGCGCACGTTTGTCAAGCAGTGCCTCGGCAAGGACCCGCAGACGCGGTTCATAAACGCTGGCGGCATGCTCACTGCGTTCGAGGTGGCCGCTGGCGATCACCCCGTGGCCGCCCCCTCGGGGGTGTCGGCGGCGACCCCGCCACCCCTGCCCGTGGCTCCGCCTCCCGGTGAATCTGCTTCGACCCGTGTGGGAGCCAAGTTGGGGCGAATGGCGGCCACGGGGAAGCTGAGTATCGAGAGGGTGCGGACCGAGCTGCAGGACGTCTTGGGCAAAGTCCGCTCGCAGACGGGGCAGATGGTGTCGGCGGCGAAAAGCAATTTCAACGCGTCGCAGGAGCCGCGCAATCCGGCGAAGGTAGCTCGCCGGAACGCTCGCCGCGACGCTCGCCGAATCGCTCGCCGAATTGCCGCTGAGCGCCCATCGTCGAGTGCATCGCGCGTTGCCCGCGCCGGCACTCGCGGGGTCGGACAGCTACTCGTCCTGCCTTTCACGCTGCTCTCGTGGACCTTGCGAAACGCTGTCCAGGTCGTGGTGGTTGCGGCCATCATCGTGGCCGTTTGCGCCTGTGTTCATCTTGGGCTCGAGGCGGCCATCCTGTAGGCTCCTCGCGTGGCGGTACGTAACCTCGACATCGAATTGCTGAAGAAGCTGGATGAGCCGGAGTGGGAGCGTCTGCAGGCGGAGTATCACGACCGCGTTTTCGGTTACGTCAAACGCCAGGTGGGTGACGCGGAACTCGCGGCGGATCTGACCCAGGATACGTTCCTGGGGGCCGTGCGCGGCATCCGCAACTTCAACACCCGCTACAACGTCGAGCAGTTCCTGATGGGGATCGCTCGCAACAAGGTGATCGACCACCTGCGGCGCAAGCGTCCGGAGGTGCATGTCCCCGATCGTGACGACGATTCGACGGGTTTCTTCGGCACCATCCCATCGGACTCGCCGTCGTCTCACAAGCTCCTGGAAGGGCGGGAGAAGATCCTGCGCCAGAAGGGCGCGCTGGTCATCTGCCTCCGCGACCTCGTCGCGGAACTCTGGGAGAAGCGCGACTTTCACCGACTCATGGCGATCGAATTGTGCTTCCTTACCGACTGGAAGCATCGCAAGATCGCGGATCGGCTGAAGATGGAGGACGAGAAGGCGATCGCTGGAATCAAGTTTCGTGCGATCCGCGATCTGCAGGCCCGTCTACGCCGTCGCGACCCGCGCAAGACGTTGTTCAGCGGTTTGTGGGAGGCGCTCTGATGGGCGATTGTCCACAGATTTCCGAGCTCGGCGCCTTTGCGGAAGCTGGGTCGGGGTCCGACGCGCTCCAATCTCACGTCTCCAACTGTGACGCGTGCCAGGAATCGTTGCAGTCACTGCGGGAAGAGGTGCTGTCACTTCAGATTCCGCTTTCGGAGATCTGGTTCCGGGACCACATCTCCTGCCCGCACGGCGCACACCTGGCTGGCTACAGGGCTTCGACGCTCGAGGCCGATGCGCTGGAGTACGTCTCCTTCCACGTCGAGGAGCTCGGATGTCCGCATTGCCAGGCTCGTCTCGAGCAGGGCGTGTTAGAGGGCTCCGAAGAAGGTCGTCAGACCATGCGGCGGTCGCGCCAGCGTGTCGGCGAGGCAACGTTGGTCCTGCTGAACGAGTTGGGCAAAGCCTGACGTTTTTTTTCAGTCAGCGTCGCGCCTTCTTCGCGAATAATCGCGTCTCCGAACCGAATGAGAACTCTGTACCTACTCATCCGAGTAGCAACAGGAAGCTCCCCGAAACGGCGCACGTGCGCCCTTGGCGGGACGGATACCGGAGATTGGAAACGCCATGAAGAAGCTCTTGATCGGTGGTGCCCTGGTTCTGACCCTCGCGGTCGTCATCATGGGTCCGCAGGCCCTCTACCACGTTGAGAAGGCGTTCGACTGGGCGCGAAACGAAGTCGAGGACTCGGTGCCGGTGGAGTACCGGCTCGAACAAGCCGAGGAGATGATCCAGGACCTCGGACCGGAGATCGATGATTGTCGCGAGCGTGTGGCCGAGGAAGAGGTCGAACTCGACTATCTCGAGGCCGAGATAGCCAAGCTCAGTAACAGGCTCGAGCACGATGAGGACGTGCTCCGGACGCGGAATGCGTCTCTGAAGGCCGGTAATGAGGTCTTTGCGGTTGCCGGGCGCAGCTACTCCACGCGTGACATGCGGCATCGCGTCCGCCTCGCATTCGAGCGCTTCAAGCAGAAGCGCTCCCTCGTGACGACCAAGCAGCGTCAGTATGAGGTGCAGACCCAGACCGTGACCGCGGCTCGTCGTAAGCTCGACGCGACCATCTCGAAGAAGCAGAACCTCGAGCTCATGGTCGAGGAGCTTCGCGCGCAACTCCTCGAGACGCAGGCGATGCGGGCCCAGGCGGAGCGCTTCGAATTCGACGACAGCAAGCTGTCGGAGATCGAAGACATCCTCTACAAGGCGAGGAAGGACCTGGACGTTACCCAGAAGCTGCTTGCGCAGCACCAGCCGGCCGACTTGGATCTCCCAGAGCCGACCCCGGAGCGCGACGTTACGGTCGACATCGATCGTTACTTCGAAAGTGACGGGGCCGAGGCTCCTTCGGAGCTCGTGCCGGTCGGCGGCGACGGCAACTAGAATTGTAGATCGCTTCCGGGCTTCGAGAACGGGACCGTGCGCGCCGGGCGCCGGTTCCGTTCCGCTATTTGCCGTACAATTTTGCGCGTTCCAGTTCGCATGACTCCGCAGGGAGAAACGCCTGGGACTTCAACGGGAGGAGAGATCGTGGCTGACGAATCGAGCAAGCCGTCGGAACCGGACAAGAGCGAGGATGGGGGCGTTGCGACCGTGGCGAAGGATCTGCACGCGCAGAAGCCGTCGGAGATACGCGACAAGGAGTGGCGCCGTCACCGCCTCGCGGCAGGGCACATGGTGATCGTACGTAGTCACTTCAAGTCCATATTCCTGATTCCCATGGTGCTCATCTCCGTCGTACTCGGGATTTTCTCCCTGTTTACCCCGAGCGCATCGGATCAAAACGCGACGCATGGTCTGATCTGGATCTGCTGCTTCTGCCTCTACATGAACGTGTTCATCTTCGAGTGGTCGCGGGCGTGGACGTTCGCGCTGATCCTCTCGGTCATCGCGCTGATCATGCTCGGCTTCCTCCTCGACGCCGAACATGACGTCTGGGGAGGGCTGCAGGGCTTCCTGGCGAACCTGGACATCAAGTTCTCGACACCGACGTACTGGTTCTTCGCGATCTTCTTTGGCATCTGCGTGGGTGTGTCGTTCCTCAAGACCCGGCTGAACTACGTGGTCGTCGAGAGCAACGAGGTGCAGCTCTACCGCAACGCCTTGTTTGGCGATCGCGAGCGGATTTCCATGCTCAACCCGCGGGTTGAGGTGCTCGTGCCGGACATGCTCGAGTACTTTCACCCCTTCTACCGGGCCGGGACGATGATCATCCATGCCCCGAACCGGAGTATCGTTCTCGACAACGTGCTCCACATCCGCCGCATCGAGCGAGCGACCGACCGCCTCGGAAGCGCGCTGTCGGTTCGGGTCGCCCAGTAACGCTCCAAGCCATCTGACCCGCCGGGCATAGTCTGTCCCTCCGAGTCAGGTCTGGAGGTCTGCGGGTTCTTCTGCAATGATTTCGGGTCATGGACCAGCAGGCGGCTCGTGAGCGCTTCCTCGTTTCCCAGTGGAGCGGAGGCTACTTCGACATCGACGGCGACGGCTACGCCCGCGTCGTCGCGGACCCGGAATCCGGATATTCCGCCCGGCTGGCGGACGTGGTCGATGGGTTGCGTCGGCGGGGCTTCCGCTCGCCGTTTCTCCTGCGATTTCCCCAGATCCTCAAACACCGTGTTCGCCGTCTGCACGACGCTTTTGGTGCTGCGATCGAGGAGTTCGATTATCCCGAGTCGTACCAGGGTGTCTACCCGGTCAAGGTGAACCAGCAGCGAACAGTGATCGAGGCGCTGGTGGAGGAGAGCGGGCGACACCGCTATGGACTCGAGGTCGGCAGCAAGGGCGAACTCGTTCTCGCGCTGATGCAGGATCTCGACCCGGATGCCCTAGTGATCTGCAATGGTTTCAAGGACCGGGACTACGTCGAGCTGGCGTTGCGGGGAGGGCAAGCAGGTATTCACGTGTTGTT
>JABSRK010000006.1:17769-33927 GCA_013213915.1 Planctomycetota bacterium | reverse complement strand
AGAGCTCGCGCAGCATGCGGTGATGCGGGTAGCGCCAGTGCACCGACGCAGGATCGGGGGCGGTGGCGCGCCCCTCTTCGGGGAACGTGAGGGGGACCTCCACCCGAGCCGCGCATTGGAGGATGTCGGCGACCATCTCCCCCACGGTCAGGTTGATCACCTCGGAGACGTGATAGAGGCCGTGACCCTCGAGGGCGACACGGGTCACCGCCCACGCCAGCTCGGGCGCGTACACCGGATGCAACCGATGGTCCATCCACTGCGCCGCCACGGACGCGGGCTCGGCTTCCATGCGGTCGAGGAACGCGCCCACGAGCCCCGGTTCGTGCTCGTCGAAGACATGCCCGGCGCGCAACACGACGGTGTCGCCGTCGTCGCGGGCATCGCGGACCGTACGCTCGGCGGCCAGCAAGGCGTGGCCCGCCGGGTCCGCCGGGTTCTCCGGGTGGTCCTCAGAGACCGCATCGGACCCCGGCCCCAGGGGTCCGGCGGCGGCGAGACCGGAGATCAGCACCAGGCGTCGGGCACCGCTGGCCTCGACAACCCGCAGAACCTCCCGCGCCCACGACCGCGCCTCATCGGGACCGGCGTCGGCGGCGATGAACGCGGTGACCGGACCCGCGACGACCACGTCCGCCCCCTGCACGTCGTCGAGACCATCCCCGTCACGATGCCAGCGCACGGTGAACGCCGTCCGCTGCAGATACTCGAACAGGTCGTACGCACGACGTCCGGGCCTTCCCACGACGAGCGCGGTGTGCCCCTCGCCGTCCCGGAGCTCGGTGGTCTGCCGAAAGTGTGGATCGAGGCCCGGCATCGGTTCAGCGATGAATGGTCTGCGACTGCGGGTTCCGGGTGTTCGAGGTCAGGCCTACTTGTCCTCCGTGGTGGCCGGCTTGCTGTAGGTCTTGAGCTGCCTGAAGAGGTCGCTGTCGTCGGGGCTGACGACAAGGCGGGTTCCCGCTCCCAGGGACGCGGGGTAGACCTTCAGGGTGCGGTCGAAGGAGTAGAACTCGGGGTCCTTGCCGTACGCCTCGGCGTAGATCTTAATCACCTCCGCGTCGGCCTCGCCCCGGATGCGCGTGGAATCCCGGTACCCCTCCGACTCGATGCGCTCCAGCTCCGCGGTCATCTCGCCGAGGATCGTGGCTGCGCGCTCCTGTCCCTCTGACTCGTAGCGGTTGGCGATGCGGATACGTTCGGAGCTCATGCGCTCGTAGATCTTGGGAATGACGTCCCTGACGTAGTTGAAGTGCTTGACGCCTATCTTCTCGATCCGGAAACCGTACCGATCCTCGGTGCCGTTCATGGCCTTGATCAGGATCTCACCGACGACGCGGTCCCGGCCTTCCTTCACCCCGATGTTCTTCGCGGCTTCGGCCTCCTCGAGTTCCTTGGCGGTGTACTTGAGGCGGCGCGCGGTATTACGCAGCACCTCCATGAGAGGCTTGACCGAGATCACGTTCTTGACGCTGGAGTCGATCTGGCCGTCAAGCACGCCGAGGCCGGCAGTGTCGGTTCTGAGGGCTTCGTAGAACTTGAGCGGATCGGTGACACGCCACCGAGCCCAGGTGTTGACCTCGATGTTCTCCTTGTCCACAGTGAGGAGATCGCTGGGTTCTCCGTCCCACTCCCGCAGCCGCCGATCGATCCGCGTGACCCCCTGGAAGAACGGGATCTTGAAGTAGAGCCCGGCATCCGTCCGGGTGTTCACAACACGGCCGAATTGTGTCACCAGGACGCTCTCGCGGACGTCGACGACGTAAAACGACGACCAGACGGTGATCAGCGCAAACAGCGCGATCGCGGTGATGACGCTCCACCTCACGGTGCTCATGTCGCGCAGATTTCTGATGCGGTTCGCGATGTTCATGGCCTCTTCCCCCTTCCCCCGCTCATCAGGTCCAGGACCTTGAGCACCCCGGCCTGATTCTCGTCGATGATGGTGATCTCGAGTTTAGGAAGAAGCTGCTCCATGGACTCGAGATAGAGACGGCGGCGGGTGATGTCCTCCGCCTTCGTGTACTCCTCCAGGACGGCGAGGAAGGCCTGGGTATCGCCGGTGGCCCGGTTGATACGGCCGACCTTGTAGCCCTCGGCCTCCTTGATGACCCGGTCCTTCTGGCCTCGGGCCGCCGGGACCTTCTTGTTCCTCTCGCCTTCCGCCTCGTTGATGATCCGGTCGCGAACCTGGATGGCCTGGTTGACGGCGCTGAACGCGGCGCGCACCGATTTTGGGGGCCCCACCTGCTTCAGGTTGATCTTCTGGATCTGGATGCCGCAACGGAGGTCGTCGAGCATCAGCTGCATCTTCCTGGCGACCTCATTTTCGATCACGGTGCGGCCTTCCGTGAGCACCTCGTCCACGGACCGGTCCCCGACCTCGACCCGCATCACCGCCTGTGACACGTCCGCCAGGGTCTCCTTCGGATCACGGACTTCGAACAGGTAGTCCTTGATGTCCCGGATCTTGTAGCGAACCTCCCAGGTGACCATGGCGAGGTTCAAGTCGGCGGTGAGCATGGTGGCCTCGGCGACCGCCTTCTTGCTCTTGTAGTCGAACTGGCTCGTGACCCCCGCCGCCACCGTGCGAAAGCCGAACTCCGCGCGGTGAACGGTCTTGACCTCCTCCTTGAGCACGTTGTCGATGCCGAAGGGCAGCTTCCCGTGGAAGCCCGGGCCCGTGAGGGTGTGGAACGCGCCGAACCGGAGGACCACCGCCTCCTCGTTTTGCTCGACGGTGTAGAAGGACGTGAACACGCCCAAAACCACGACGATCCCGGCGAGGACCAGCCAACTTACGAGGAAGATCTGGCCTGGCTTGGGCCATTTGCCTCGGGGGTCTGCGATCTTCCGCCAGTCGAACTCATCCATGGTCATGTTCCTTTCTGCTGTGGGTCCAGAAAACCGGTCTGGAAGTGCCGTCGCGGGGCGGGCATCAGTCTACGGCGATCGCAACAAGCCTTCCGACAATCCGTGGCGGCCTCGTGGCCACGGCCAACACCACGACCCGCCGGGCTCACGGGCGACGCATGGCGCTCGGTTTCCCGTTTCCGAGGCAGGCCCCAGACGTCAATACACGCCTTCGACGATGGTCTTGGCCTGGGCGCCGAAGGGGCGCACCTCCCCCACTCCGTCCCAGGGGTAGGGGGCGCAGGGGCGGCGGCGGAGGCCTTCGTCGCGCTCCAAGAAGCGCGGCATGAAGAACTCCTTGGTCAAGGTGGTGAGCTCCACCCGTCCCCACTCGTCGTAGTCCACCGTACGTTCGGATTGGTCCGGGTCGGTGACCCGCAACACCGCGCGGGGCTGGGGCGCGTAGTAGGTGATGGAGTAGTTGTCCTGCGGGAGATCCGGCTTGTGGGCGGCCAGGCCCATGAGGGTGTTGCCGTAGGTGGGGACGAAGCCCACCGCGCTCTCGAGCACCTCCTCCATCAAGAAGCGTGTGGTCTGGGGGGTCATGGTAGTGCCGCCGCAGAACACCCCCTTGATGCCGGCGTCGGGGATGGAGACGCGTTCGCTCAACTCTTCCAAGAGCTTGGGGGTGGTGAACAGGACGTTCACGTCGCGGTTCTCGATGATGGACACCGCCTGGTCCATGACGTGGGTCATGTACGCCTTGGCCTGGTCGAACTCCTTGTTCTTGATGAGCTTCTTGACCCAGCGAGGATCGAGGTCGACGAAGTAGCAGGATGAGCCGCGGAAGTTGGCCAGGTGTTCGATGGCCAGGCGCAAGCGCCGCGGACCCGTGGGTCCGATCATCAACCAGTAGCCGCCCGGCGGAAACGCGGCGTCGTCCAGGGTCGCCGAGAACTCCTCGTAATCCTGCTTGTAGTCATCCCAGCTGATGCGCTGCTTGGGCATCCCCGTGGTGCCGCCGGTCTCGAAGATGGTGAACGGTCGACCCTCGAATGCCCTGGGGACCCACTGCTCATGGGATTCGGTGCGCAGCACGTCGCCGTCGAAGTGGGGGAAGCGCAGCAGGTCATCGAAACCGGATACCTCCTCCGCGGGGTTCCAACCAGCGTCCTTCGCCCACGCGAGCCACCGCGGGGTCCCCGTCTCCGGCGAGAAGTGCCAGCGGACGATCTCGACCACGTGTGCATCGAGCGCCGCGCGAGCCGCCTGCTCTTGGTCGGACATGTCAGGCCTTCTTGCTCGGGAAGAACTTCTCTTGCAGGTCCGGCGGCGGCGGCGGCGTCAGCAACGAACCCGCCACCATGGCCACGGAAGACGCGGCCAGCAGGAAGGTGACGGGCATCATGTCCGCGATCAGGAACTCGCCGGTGAGCGCGTCGTCCAGGAACCACAGCCACAGCGCCGCCACCGTGACCACGGACGCCATGGCGCCCCACTTGTTCGCGCGCTTCCAGTAGATGGCCGCGAAGACCACGGGGAACAGGCTGGCGAAGCCGGTGAAGCACCAGACCCCCATGGGGAAGACGCCGCCCGGGTTGGACAGCCCGATCAGCAACGTGACGGCGACCGCCAGGAACACGAACACGCGACCGAAGATCACCTTGGTCCGGTCGTTCACCTCGCCGAGACCGAAGTGGCGGCCATAACGCACCACGATGTCGTTGGTGAACAGGCTGCCCAGACACAAGAACTGGGAGTCCATGCTGGACATGATGGCGGCGAGGATTCCGGCGCCGATCAAGCCGCTCAGGACCTCGGTGGAGTGCTTGGCGACCATCACGCCGAGCACGGAGTTGGGGTCCCGACCGGCGGGCAGTTCAGCGGCCGCCCAGATGCCGAGCAGGATGCACGGCACCCAGGTGATGGCGATGCACAGCGGATGAGCGACCACCGTCAGCTTGAAGTTGCTGGCCCGCTTGGCCGTCAACCAGTGCTGGAACAGGTGCGGGAACATGGCCACGGACAGGGGGATGAAACAATACGTGAGGAACTGCAGCTTGTGGATCTGGTCGCCGCCGCGGGTCGCCCGCTCGGCGGCGTCGGACGCAAGCAGCTTCTCGGTGGCGGCGGTCGCCCCCCCGAGCTTGCCGGTGATCACCAGGAACGCCACCACCCCCATGACCATGAAGACCAGGGTCTGGAACGTGTTCGCCCACGCGGTAGCCCGCATGCCCCCCAGGAATACGTAGATCAGGACCACCAGGCAGATGAGTCCCATGCCGGCCGCGTACGGAACGGCGCCCCGGGGCGCCTTGTTGATCAGCTCGCCGACGGCCTTCTTCCACGTCGGAGCCGGCGGACGATCCACCATCCCGAACAGCTCGCCCCGCCGCTTGGGGTGGATCGAGCCCTTCAGCGTCAGCGTATTGGTGCCCGCGTCGAACGACAGGCGGTCGCCCCACGACGCGGGGATGGTCAGGTTCGTCGGCGGCGCAGACACGACGACCTCCGTCCGGGCGTCCTGCTCTGCGAACGTCTCCGGCGTCAGCGCCTCGATGACGCGGCCCGACCCGACCACTCCCATCAAGATGTAGATGATCACGAAACCGACGATCACCGGGAACAGCAACAGTGGCAGCAGGTCGGACCGATAGCGGTCACGGAAGAACGAGAGCTGGGTGACGTAGCCGTGCTTCTTGCCCAGCTCCCACACACGGGCGCCGATCAGGAAGAAGCAGGCGGAGTGGATGATGCCGGACCACGACGCCATGAGGCCGTAGACGCCGATCCCCTTCTCGAACGCGCGTCCCGTGCTGCCCACCAGCGCGAACGCGGTCATGGTGGTGCCGAAGATGGACATCAGCAGCATGAACGAGCCGATGCTGCGGCTGGCCAGGAAGTAGTCGCCGGAGCTCTTCTTCAGCAGACGCGCGGCGAAGATGCCGAGGAAGAGGAGCAGGGCGATGTAGCCCAGGATGATCCCGAAGGTCAAGAATCACCCTCCTCGAGGCGCGCCGGCCAGCAGTACTTGACCGCGAGCCACCACGCGAACGCGGCAGCCACCGAGATCCCCGTGTGCCAGGCCAGGCCGATGGGCAAGAAGCCGAACACGATCGGCTTGGCCGAGTCCCACCACCACAGATCGTGATGGAGCACGCAGAGCGCCAGGATCAGAGCGACGACGACCTTGGACAACGAGCTACCTCGCCTGGTTACCGATCGCGAACAGGTGGGTGTGGGTCGCGATGTACACGACGCCGTTGGCGGCGATGGGCGACGAATAGACCGGAGAGGTGCAGTCCACCTCGACCACCTTGTCCTTCTGGTAGGTCTTGGTCGCCGGGATGATGGTCAAGAAGCCGTCCTCGGTGCCGATGTAGCACTTACCGTCGGCGACCAGGGTCGAGCCCCAGACGTGGGAGCTGGTGTCGTGCTTCCAGTGGAGCTTGCCGGTCTTGGCGTCGACGCAGTGGACGAAGCCCGAGTAGTCGGCGGCGAACACCATGTCGTCGACGATGGAGAGGGTCGAGAGGGAGCGGTTGATGTCCCGGTACTGCCACACCGGCTTACCGGTGGGATCGAGGCACACCATGTTGCCGATGCCCTCGCCGTGTTCCGGGTCCTGTCCGATGACCGCGTAGATGTGGCCGTCGTAGACCACCGGCGTGCTGAGCACCTCGCTGGGTCCGTAGCGGGTGGCGTACTTGAGCTTCTTGCCCTTCTTGACCCGGTACTCGGGCGGGTTGCAGTCGAAGCGCCACGCCTCCTGCAGGATGCCGAAACCCTCCTCGTCCTTCTTGGGCTCGGGGCCGAACGCGTAGAGGCGACCGTCCGGTCCGCCGAAGATGCACAACTCGTGCTTGTCGGTCTTCAGGTAGGCGGGTGACGACCAGTTGCTGTGGAAGATGCGCTCACTGCACCCCGATGCTTCTTCACCCAGCAACGCGCCCGTGTTCTTGTCCAGACAGATCAAGCTCGGCGCGTTGGGCGCCGGGGTCTCCACGTGGCCGTAGTCCACACCGTTGGAGGTGGAGGTCCAGACTTTGTCACCCACTACGAACACCGAGCACGACGTGATGTTGTGCGGGAACACGCCGCACTCATCGATCATGTTGGTGATCCAGATGATGTCGGCGTCGGTCTCCTTCACCGGCAGGGGCTTCTTGCCGGGCCCCGCCATGTACTGCCCCTCACCCTTGTAGGGACCGTCGTTGCCGTTCTTCATCCCGTCCACATCGAGGCAGATCACCTCGCAACGGTTGGTCACCAGATACACCCGGTTACCCACCACGCACGGAGAGGAGCAGATGCCCAGAAACTCCCAATCGCTCACCTTGCCCGTGCCCAGCTTGGGGACGTTGAGCTGCCAGATGAAGGCGCCCGTCTTCTCGTCCAGGCAATAGACACAGCTGCGGTCGCCGGTGAAGCGATCATCCCGCGGCGAGTCGTTGTTGGTGCCCACGTAGACCCGGCCGTTGGCGACCGACGGGTTGCCGTAGCTCTGGGAACCCAGCTTGGCGATCCAGCGGACGTTCTTGGTCGTCTTGGGATCGATGGCGTCCGTGTTGCCCACGAACCGCCCCGCCGCGAACGTGCCGGGCAGGTTCTTCTCCCCCGAAACCATGTTCCGGGTCGGGTCCTTGCCCCACATGGGCCAGTCACCGGCGGACTGGGCAGGTGCCGTCGCGCCGAGCACGATCATCAACAGAAGAACGGTCAGTCTCGCGTCACTCATTCGTCGTCACCGAGAGGTTATCCAGGTAGACCCTGAACCGGCTCTGGGGCGTGAAACCCCAGATGCCCGGAGGGCCGTGGGTGTGGACGTGGGGCACGTCGACCTCGATGGTCCAGCCTGCGGGCTCGGGCTTGTCCCGTTCCCAGACCTTGGCGCGCACCCATCCCGTTCCGTCGCCGTCGGCGTCGACCCGGGTCTTCATTCGATACCACGTCCTGGCCTTCCAACGGAACTTGACCGCCTCCTTGACGATCCAGTCGTTGGAACTGACCTGTAGCTGCTGGTGGTTGCCCTTGAGCGCGATCAGGTAGCGCTGGTTGACCACGCCGGCGGAAGACTTCACGCGCCGGTTGCCATCGGTGCGAATGTCTACCTGCACCGTGTAGTCGGACATCATGGGATGGCCGAACAGGGACATGTTCCGCTGGAACAGAGGGATGGCGATGCTCTTGGCCAGCACCTTCTCACCGTCCAGTTGCAACACCTCCCACTTCTTCGATGCCCCCACCCACCACGAGGGCGGGGGGGCGAACGGCACCCCGCTCTTGGGATGGGGCTTCAGGGGAACGGAATCGAAGTCCGCGACGTAGGGGATGTTGGCGACCACCCGAACCCGCGCCTTGCCCGTGAGGCCTCCCGCCGTCGCCGTCAGCACACCGGCCCAGGGGTCCTTCACGACACGCACCGAGAGCCTGTCATCAATGCTACGAACATGAACTGCACGCGTCGCGAGCTGGTTCGACCACGTAACGTCCTTCACCGCGCCCGGCACGACCCGCCCGTTGGCGTCGAGGGCGCGCGCACGGAATGTCTGCGATTGCCCTTGCACGAGGCAGACGTCGCCCGGAATCACCTGCAGACGCACGGCCTTGCCCACGGGGGGCGGCGCGGGCCACGCCGCAGCCGGCCCCGCCTTGCCCGTCCCCCCCGCGAAGCAATACAGGCGCTCGGTGGTGTGTACGTAGATACGCCCGTTGGCAATGGCGGGAGCTCCCAGGCAGTTGCCCTCGAGCTGAATGGTCTGCAGCACGTCCGGCCCGTCATCCGACGGGCGGAGGATGTGGAAGGTGCCGTTGTTCATCGGCACATAGAGCTTCCCGTCACCCCACGCCGGCGACGCGTGGACCTGGTCAGGCGCCAGCTTCTTGTGCCAGACCTTCTTTCCCGTATCGGCGTCGATGCAGTAGAGGTCGCCCGTCGACACCGTCTGGTAGATCCGGTTGCCGACCAGGACGGGAGAACTGGTGAACGCCACCAGGTCGTTGCGCCAGAGTTCAGACTCCTTGCCCAGCACCTGGGACCCCTTGCCGCCCTGGGACGCGTCGCGCTTGATGGCCACCATGCGACCGATGGTGGAGATGTCCAGGTTCTCCTTGCCGTGGATCGCGATGACCCGGTCCTTGTACACCACGGGGCTCATGCTCAGGCCGCCCGTGGCCATCTGAAAGCGCCAGATCGGATCACCGCTGCGCACGTCCACGCAAACCACGTGGCCGCCCGCGAGGCCCGCGTACAGGACGCGGCGTCCGCCGTCCGTGGCCAGCACAGGGAACGAGAACGACGTGTCTTTCGGCGGACCGCCCGGCGTGCAACTCCACACCGATTCGCCAGTCTCCGTGTCGAAGGCGAAGAAGCGATCGCGGGCCGGCGCCTGGGGACCCCAGCCGGAGTTCGCCACGTGGACGATGCACATCCCTTCGGCGATCAGCGGCGCGCCGGTTCGTCCGTTGGGAAAACTCAGTCGGCCGTACTCGGACATCATGGAGTGCTGCCAGCGGAGCTTGCCGTCGGTGGTGAAGCTGGTGACCAGGCCCGCCGTGCTCATGCAGAACACGTTGCCCGTCCCAGGATCGATGGTCGGGCTGCCGATGGCGAACCGGTGGTAGATGACGTCGGTGAGGAAATCGTGAAAGCGATGTTCCCAAAGGCGACGACCCGTGCGCTCGTCGAGACAGACGATGAGCTCCTCGAGCTCCTTGCCCTCCCCTTCGTACCCCATGGCGTAGACCCGGCCGTCGGCGATGACCGGTGTTCCCCGACCCCTCACGTCGTAGGTCCAGCCCTCGTCCGTGGACACCTTCTCGGGCAGGTCGGTCTCGTCAGACTGGCCGGTCTGATGCGGTCCGCGCCAGGAGAGCCAGCCACGCACCTCGCCGGACGGGGACTGGCCGGCGCTCCGATCCTGGTTGCTGGAGCAGGCGGCGGAGGCGAAGAGCACCGCGCAGAGCAGGCAGAGCAGATTGGGCTTCGTCATGGTTTCAGGCGATGCGGCGTCGGGGGCCATCACCGTAGCCGAGATTCGGTAAGATTCCGATTCTTCCACGGTTAGGAATCCTCAGGGTCTCCCGTCGAGACCACAACCTGAGAGGTTCCCGGACCTTTCCGCAATCACGAGTTCCACCGCCCGAAAACCCGGAGATGGGAGACGCCTACCTCGCGTATCGACGGGCCCGGTTCCGCACGCGGCTCCCCAAGGACCGCCTGTTCACGGAAGGCCACTTCTGGCTCCTGCCCGGGACCGGCGGCCTTCAGAGAATCGGCTTCACGAGGTTCGCTACACGCATGCTCGGAGAGATGGTGGAATTCGAGTTCGAAGCCCGGCCCGGAGACGCGGTCGAGCAGGGTCAGGCCGTCGGGTGGTTCGAGGGCTTCAAGGCCGTCACCGATCTCTACGTTCCCCTGGGGGGACGGTTCGACGGCCCCAACCCGGACCTGGAGACGGTGATCGGTGAGATCCACAACAAGCCGTACGACCGCTGGCTCTACGCCGTGGAAGGGACACCACCGGACAACTGCATGGACGCGGATGGGTACGCCGCGTTCCTCGACGGGACCATCGACCGCATGACAGGGCGCGGCGCGTGAGCGGCGACAGGCAGAGCCGCTACGTGATGATCGGGGGCTTCCTCGGCGCCGGCAAGACCACGGCCATGGACGCCATGGCCAGAGCGCTCACCGCGCGCGGCTTGAAGGTCGGCCTCATTACCAACGACCAGAGCTCGGGGCTGGTGGACACGGCGTTGTTGCGCTCACGCGGCTACGCGGTCGAGGAGATCGCGGGCGGATGCTTCTGCTGCCGGTTCCCGTCCCTGCAGGAAGCGGCGCTCCGCCTCGACGAGCAGACCCGCCCCGACGTGTTCCTGGCCGAACCCGTCGGCAGCTGCACCGATCTGGTCGCGACGGTCAGCTACCCGCTGCGTCGCATCTACGGCGATCGGTTCAAGGTCGCGCCCCTCTCGGTTCTAGTCGATCCCGTCCGCGCGGCGCGCATTCTCGGAATCGCAGACGGTCGGACGTTCTCCGACAAGGTCGTCTACGTCTACAAGAAGCAACTGGAGGAAGCGGACATCATCGTCGTCAACAAATCCGACGCCATCGACGACGACTTGCGGACGCGACTGGTCGCGGCGCTGTCAGATGGGTTCCCGGAAGCGGACGTCCGCTGCGCCTCGGCCAGGGAAGGAACCGGGGTGGATCCATGGCTCGACCAGGTGATGAGCCACGAAGGCGCGACGCGCGCGACCATGGAGCTCGACTACGACGTCTACGCCGAGGGCGAGGCGCGCCTCGGTTGGCTGAACGCCACGTACACGATCGAAGCCAATGACCCGTTCGACGGCAACGCCCTGCTGCTGCGTCTGACCGAGTCCCTTCGCAAGCGCATCGCATCCGAGAACGCCGAGATCGCCCACCTCAAGATGACCCTCGATTCCGGCGGACCCCTCGGCATGCTGTCCGTCGTCAGCATCGTCGGATCGGACGAGGAGCCCGACCTGCGAGAGTCGCTCCTCGACCTCGTCCCCGGCGGATCGCTGATCGTGAACCTGCGCGCCGAGATGGACCCCGAAGCGTTGTCCGCGATCGTCGATGGGGCCGTCGCGTCAGAAGACCTCGAACTCAACAAGGAGCACGAGGAGCGCTTCCGTCCCGCGCGGCCACGGCCCACCCACCGCATCTCCGTGGAGGCGCCATGACCGCGCCACGCATCCTCTACTGCCACTGCGCGTACGCGAAGGTCGTGCCCGAAGAGACCAAGCAGGAGGTGCTCGGGCGGTTGTCCGCGTCCGGTCTCCCCTTCGAAGCCGTCACCGATCTCTGCGAGATGGCTGCGAGAAAAGATCCGGCTCTCGAGCGTCTCGCGGACGGCGGACCGACGAAGATCGCCGCGTGCTTCCCCCGCGCGGTGAAGTGGCTCTTCTTCGGGGCCGGCTTCCCGATCTCCGACGATGGGGTCGAGGTCCTGAACATGCGCGAAGCTCCCGCCGACGAGATCGTGTCCGGGCTCCTCGGAGAGGTCGAGGTATGAGCGCGCACAGGCTCGACGGCACGCGTATCCGGGTGGTCCTTCACGACGGGGACGCGGACACCTCCCAGCGTCTCGAAACGCTCACCGCGCTGCTCGAGGACGGACACTCCGTCACCTGCGCGGCCGCGCCCCCGGACCCTTCCGACGACGTGGTGCTCGCCCGCTTCGACGAATCCACGGCCACCATTCGCGCGCGCGTCGAGCAGAAGATTGGCCGGGTCGACCCGGAACCGTCCCCCTTCTGGAAGCCCTGGTTTCCCGTCATCGATTACGACCGCTGCACCAACTGCATGCAGTGCCTGACGTTTTGCCTCTTCGACGTGTACGGCGTGAAGGAAGAGAAGATCGACGTCCAGAACGAGTCCAACTGCAAGACCGACTGCCCCGCCTGCTCCCGCGTCTGCCCCGAAGCGGCGATCATGTTCCCCAAGTACAAGAAGGGGCCGATCAACGGCGACGTGGTGCGCCCGGAAGACGTCCAGAGCGAAGCCATGAAGGTCGATATCTCGACCTTGCTGGGAGGCGATCTCTACGCGGCGCTGCGCACGCGGAGCGACGAGGCCCGCAAACGGTTCTCTACCGAGCGAGATGAATCGAAGGCGCTGCTGGAACGCAAGCGATGCCTCAAAAAGTTAAAGAAGCAACTCGACATCCCGGACGAAGTGCTCATGACCCTGCCATCCGCCGGTGATATCGAGGAGCGCGCTCGGCGCGCTCGCGAGAAGGCGAAGCGCCGCGGCGAGCGCTCCCAGAGCGTAAAAGACAAGAAGCCCACCACAGAGGATGATTGGGGAATCTGATGCCCACGGCTGTTGCCACTCACACAACCCGATTTCCCATCGCCAGGCTCGGCTGGCGCATGTGGCGCAGCACCAGCACGCGCCTCATGTGGAAGTTCGCGTGGAACTTCGGCTTCAAGGGCATGCTCTCGGTGCAGAAGTTCAAGAAACGGCTGAAGAAGGGGCAGGTGTTCCCTCCGTTCCTCTTCATCTCGGTGACCAGCAAATGCAACCTGCGCTGCCAGGGCTGCTGGGTCGATGTGGACAAGCCCCAGGCGAACATCCCGTTCGATGAACTCGATCGCCTGGTGAGCAACGCCAAGGAGCACGGCAACAGTTTCTTCGGCATCCTGGGTGGTGAGCCGTTCATGTACCCGGATCTCTTCAAGCTGCTCGAGGCGCACCCGGACTGCTATTTCCAGATCTTCACCAACGGCCAGTTCATCAACGACGAGATCGCGGCGAAGCTCAAGAAGGCGGGAAACGCGTCACCACTCATCAGCATCGAGGGAAGCGAGATCGTCAGCGACGAGCGCCGCGGCGGAAAGCGCGTGCTGGAAAAATCCATGGCGGGCATCGAGGCCAGCATCCGCCACGGGTTGATCACGGGGGTCGCCACCAGCGTCTGCGGCTCGAACTACGAGGACCTGGTGCAGGACTCGTGGGTCGATCGGCTGATCGATGTGGGTGTTCACTACGCGTGGTTCCATACCTACCGGGTGGTGGGTCCCCAGCCGAACCCGGAGCTCGCCCTGACGCCGGAACAGCTGGTCGCCACGCGGCGTTTCGTCGTGAGGATGCGGAACGAAAAGCCCATCGCGTTCGTTGATGCCTACTGGGACGACCAGGGGCAGGCCCTGTGCCCGGCCGCCATCGGCGTCAGTCACCACATCAGCCCCTACGGCGACATCGAGCCGTGCCCCATCATCCAGTTCGCCAACGAGTCGATCCGCGACAATGACGGCGACCTGTTCGAGACCATGACCACCTCACCGCTGCTGGAGGACTTCCGGAAGACGGCGGCGGGCGCCACCCGCGGTTGCATCGTCCTGGAGCGTCCGGATCTCTTGAAGGAGGTCGTCCAGCGCCACGGCGCCACGGACACGACCCAGCGGGGGGCCGCCATGGTGGAACTCGAAGCCCTGGAGTCTCGCGGCAGCCAGCATCAGCCCGGAAACGAGGTGCCCGAGGAGCATTGGTTGTATCGTTTTGCCAAGAAGCACTGGTTCTTCGGATTCGGAGCCTACACCTGACCGCCCCCGAACAGCAGCAGGCGATGCCCGATCTTGCGCTCCCCGCCAAGGTGCCGCAGCAGGCTTACCGTCCGGCCCAGTCCAACATCCCGAACGAGCGCCCGGTGCGAGACCGGATCAAGCAGCTCGTCAAGGATCACGTAGCGACGCGCAACCTGGTTCCGCCCATGCCCATGGCGGAGTTGCGAGAGCACGCCGTCCCTATTCGTGAGGCCGCCGGCGTGCTCGAGATCCACGACGAGTACATCGCCGTGCTGATCAACAACGAGTCATGGCGGGACACCCTCGCCCAGGTCCCCTACGAACGGCGCCTGCTGCTGTTGCCCAAGTGTCTGCGCGTCGAGGAACACTGCCCGGCACCGTTCGACGAGTTCGGATTGTTGTGCAAGGAATGCGGCCTCTGCTCGATCCAGGAGTTCACCGCCGAAGCCGACCGTCTCGGCTACGCCGTCCTCGTCGCCGAGGGATCGGCCATCGTGCGATCCATGATCGAGACCGGAAAAATCGACGCCATCGTCGGCGTCTCGTGCCTCAACGTGCTCGAGAAGAGCTTCCCGCACATGGAGGCGGCCGCGGTGCCCGGCGTCGCGATCCCGCTGTTGCAGGACGATTGCATCAACTGCACCGTCGACCTCGACTGGGTGTGGGACGTCATCCACCTCACGTCGGAAGACCAGACCTACCGCCTCGACCTCGACGCGCTGAAGGACGAGGTCAAGAGCTGGTTCACCGCCGAAGCGCTGGACGCGCTCATGGGAACGCCCAGCGACCCGACGGCGCTGATCGCCCACGACTGGATGGCGCGCTCCGGTAACCGCTGGCGTCCCTATCTGGCCACCTGCGTCAACGTGGCATTGGAGTGCGACGGCAAGACGAACGAGCCCTCGTTCTCTGACGACCTGAAGCGCCTCGCCGTCGCCATCGAGTGCTTCCACAAGGCATCCCTGATCCACGACGACATCGAGGACGGTGACCAGCAGCGCTACGGTGAGCCGACCCTCCACGCCGAACACGGCGAGCCCGTCGCCATCAACGTGGGGGACTTCCTGGTGGGCGAGGGTTATCGACTCATCAGCGAGTTGTCCGACGTCGTCCCACCCGCGACGAAGGTGGAGATGCTGCGTCTCGCGGCCACGGGCCACGTCACCCTGAGCCGCGGACAGGGTCGCGAGCTCATCTGGGCACAAAACCCCGAGCCCCTGTCGGCGAAGGACGTCCTGAAGATCTTCCGCGAAAAGACGGCCCCCGCGTTCGACGTCGCGCTCCGACTCGGCGCCCTCTTCGCGGGGACCGACGGCCAGGTCCACGACGCGCTGACCGAGTACTCCGAGTCCATCGGCATCGCGTATCAGATCAAGGACGACATGGAGGACTTCACGGACGGAGGAGACTCCCATGACCTGCGGGACCTGCGCCCGTCGCTCCTCCTCGCCATCGCAAGCAAGCGCGCCAAGGGTGACGAGGAGCGTGACCTCGTGGAAGCCCTCTGGAAGAAGGAGACCCGCTACGAGGACGTGCAGGACGAGATCGATCACCTCCTGCGTGAGCGCGGCGTCGTCGACAAGGCGAGCGAATTGAAGGGTGCCTACGAGGAGCAGGCCGTCCGCGCGCTGCGCTTCCTCGAGAACGCGACGCTCAAGGGGCTGTTGCGCCGTGTCGTGGGGAAGATCTTCCCCCGGACCCTCATCGAGGGGTACTGCAGTGAGTTTGAGGCTCGAAATGCTCCAGGTGGCGAGGCTGGCGCCTCGTCATCTGGCTGACGCCACGGACCGGGTCCGCTCCTTCCTCCAAGCCCAGTTCAACGACGACGGCGGCGGCAAGGACCGCGCGGGCAACAGCGACCTGTACTACACCGTCTTCGTCCTCGAGGGGCTGGTCGCCTTGCAGCAGGAGCTGCCTGAGGAACCCGTCACCAGCTACCTCGAGACGTTCGGCGACGGAGCGGAGCTCGACCTCGTCCACCTGTGCTGCCTCGCGCGCTGCTGGGCCGCCATGCCCGGCGACCCGCCCCCGGACGTCGCCGGGAACCTCGAACGGTTCCGCAGCCAGGACGGCGGCTACGCGGCTGAGACCGGGGCCGCCGCGGGCACCGTTCGTTCGGCCGGCGTCGTTGCCTCAAGCGGGACAACGGCGGGGGCAGTCGGAACAGAGGATGGAACCGGCGGCCCCCCCCCCCCCCCGCCCGGGGCCGGCGCGGCCGGGACGATGCATCCGAGGCGCGCATTCCAC
>JABSRK010000006.1:0-17759 GCA_013213915.1 Planctomycetota bacterium | reverse complement strand
GACCTCGTCCACCTGTGCTGCCTGGCGCGCTGCTGGGCCGCCATGCCAGGGGACCCACCCCCGGGCATCGCCAGCAACCTGGAGCGCTTCCGCAGCCAGGACGGTGGATACGCCCCGGAGGTCGGCGCACCCTCGGGCACCGTGTACCACGGGTTCATGGCGATTGCGGCGCACCAGGACATGGGCAGCATGCCCGCTGACATCGATGCGGTCGCCGACAACATGGAGAAGCAGCCGTGGGAGATCACCACCGTGACCGCGGCCGCGGTCACCCTGCTGCGCTATCTCGGGCGCCACATCCCCCCCGCCGCCGCCGCGTTCCTCCTCGCCCAGCGCCATGAGGACGGGGGCTTCCTCGCGGTCCCTGGCGCCCCCATGCCCGATCTCTTGTCCACGGCGACGGCGCTTCACGCACTCGCCGGGCTGCATGTCGACCTCGACCCGCTCAGGGAGTCCTGCCTGGACTTCATTGACACCCTGTGGACGGGCCAGGGCTTCTGCGGCAACTGGTCCGACGACATCGTCGACTCCGAATACACCTACTACGGTCTCCTCTCCCTCGGCCACCTGAGTGTCTGACGTATTCAGGAACAACGCGCGCGCGTCCCTGCTCGCGCATCTCACAGAACGCGGTTCGTTCGCTGGCGAACTGTCGGCGAGCGCCTTATCGACAGCGACGGCGTCCGTGGCGTTCGCGTTGTCGGCGAACGCCACGGAGAACACCACCCACGCCCGGCTGGCCGAGCGCGCACGCACGTGGCTCGCTGCGCACCAGAACGACGACGGCGGATGGGGCGACACCATGGATAGCCCGTCCAACATCAGCACCACGACCCTGTGCTGGTCGGCACTGGGCTTCGGTGACGCCGACGGCGACGTCATCCATCGCGCAGAAGCGTGGCTGACCGCCGCCTGCGGCGACCTCTCCCCCACGTCACTGGCGCGCACCATCCGCGCGCGCTACGGCAAGGACCACACGTTCTCGACGCCTATCCTGCTCACCTGCGCCATCGGTGGACGGCTCGGAGACGACGGCTGGGGACTCGTGCCGGCGCTACCGTTCGAACTCGCGGCGACCCCCCATGCGTGGTTCAAAGCGTTGAACATGCGGGTGGTGAGCTACGCCCTGCCAGCGCTCATCGCGGTCGGCCAGGCGCGGCATTTCCACCGTCCCTCGTGGAACCCTCTCCGCGCCCTGACACGCAAACGCACGCTGCGCATTCTCGAGCGGATCCAGCCCTCGAGCGGTGGCTTTCTCGAGGCGGCGCCGCTGACGAGCTTCGTGTCCATGAGCCTGTTGTCCATGGGGATGCACGATCACACCGTCGTGAAACGTGGACTCGGCTTCCTCGTCGACACGGCGCGGGACGACGGCAGCTGGCCCATCGACACCAACCTGGATGTGTGGACGACGACCCTGGCTGTCAACGCACTCGGTGAGTCCGCCGGCGACGCCACACGAAAGTGGCTCGGAGAGCAGCAGTACAGAGCTATCCACCCGTACACCCACGCCGCCCCCGGAGGATGGGCGTGGACCGACCTCCCCGGCGGCGTGCCGGACGCAGACGACACCGCGGGCGCCCTGCTGGCGCTACGCAAGCTCGACCCGGACGCCGGCGACGCGGCGTCGTGTGGGATCACCTGGCTGCTCGGCCTCCAGAATCGCGACGGCGGCATCCCCACGTTCTGTCGGGGCTGGGGAAAGCTGCCGTTCGACCAGAGTTGTCCGGACATCACCGCCCACGCGATCCGCGCATGGCGCGCCTGGAGTGATGAGGTGCCCGACCTGCGCCGCCGCATCGACAACGCGACGAAGCGGGCGGTTCGCTACCTCGAGAAGAGCCAGCGGGGCGACGGCGCCTGGGTCCCGTTGTGGTTCGGCAACCAGGCGGAGCCGAACGAGGAGAACCCCCTGTACGGCACGACGCGGGTGCTGCTGGCGCACGACATATTGCCCGCGCACGTCCGCGACCGCGCCACGTCCTGGCTCGTCAACGCCCAACACGATGACGGCGGGTTCGGCGCCGCGCCGGGCGTTTCCCCGACCATCGAGGAGACCGCCCTGGCCACCGAAGCCCTGTCCATGCAGGCCGAGCCTTTTGCTGCGCGCATCGAACGGGCGACCGCCTGGCTGGCGGCAGCCACAGCCGACGGCACCCGTTTCCCCGCCTCCCCCATCGGCCTGTACTTCGCAAAGCTCTGGTACTCGGAGCGCCTGTACCCGATCATCTTCACCGTGTCCGCCCTCGAGCGCGTCCAGTGTCCGACCTGATCTACCTCGATTACAACGCCACGACCCCGCTGGACCCGCGGGTCCTGGAAGAGATGCAGCCCTCCCTCACGGACGCGTTCGGCAACGCGGCGAGCCGGCATCACCCACTGGGGTGCGCGGCGTCGCAAGCGGTCGACAGGGCCCGCGAACAGGCCGCCGCGCTCCTCGGCGCCGACCCGCGCGAGATCGTGTGGACGTCCGGAGCCACCGAGTCCAACAACCTCGCCTTGAAAGGGCTCGCCGCGTCGCCGGCCTACACGGGACGCCGCCACATCGTCACGGTCCGCACCGAACACCACGCAGTCCTCGACCCCTGCCGCTGGCTCGAGACCCAGGGGTTCCAGGTCACCTGGCTCGGAGTCGATGGCAGCGGCGCGATCGACCTCGACGCCCTCGAAGCCGCGATCCGGGACGACACCCTCGTCGTCTCGGTGATGCACGGGAACAACGAAATCGGTGTCCTCCATCCGTTGGCCGAGATCGGCCAACGCTGCCGAACACGGGGCGTCCTCTTCCACACCGACGCGACCCAGACTGTGGGCAAGGAACCAGTGGACGTCGAGGCGGACCACGTCGACCTCTTGAGCTTCTCCGCCCACAAGATCTACGGCCCGAAGGGCGTGGGCGGTCTCTACGTCCGACGCCGGGGGCCGCGCGTGCGCCTTGAGCCCTCCATACACGGAGGTGGACACGAGCGCGGCGTTCGCTCGGGGACACTCAACGTTCCGGGGATCGTCGGCCTCGGTGCAGCGGCCGCGCTCTGCGCCAACGAAATGGACGAAGAACGCGCCCGCGTGGGGGCCCTGCGCGACCGTCTCCAGTCCGCCATCGGGGCCGCCCTACCCGACACCGTCGTCAACGGCGACGGTGCGCCCCGCCTCGCCGGGACCTTGAACGTGAGCTTCCCCGGTGTGGATGCCGAGAAGCTCCTCCAGCGCCTTCCCAACGTGTGCGTCTCCACCGCGTCCGCATGCACCAGCGCCGCCGTCCAGCCGAGCCACGTCCTCGGCGCCCTCGGCCTCGACGACGACCTGCTGCTCGGCAGCGTCCGCCTGTCTGCGGGACGCTTCACGACAGAACACGAGATCGACCGGGCAGCGGGGGCCCTGGTCGATGCGGTAAACGCCGGCTAAGCGTCTTCAAACATGGACGCCGGCGCAACCTGCACCTGCCCGTCGACCTCGCTCGGCATGTCGACGGCCTGCATCCCGCGTTCGCCAGGAACACGTCCGACGCAGATCGCGGTGACCACGCCGCGCGCCATCTCCTCGCCGTCCTTGCGGAAGGTGATCTCGTAGGTGATGGACTTCGTCCGCTTCTCCTTCACCAGGAGGTGAAGTTCGACGACGTCGTCATTGGTGAGGGGCCGCATGAAACGACAGGACGCCTCCCCACGGGCCCAGCCCATGGCTCCGGCCTCGTTGCCCTCGTGAACCTGAAGCCCCAAGGAACGGAAGAACGCGTGCTCCACCTCTTCCATGTAACGAAAGAAGTTCGCGAAGTGGAGGATCCCCGCCATGTCCGTCTCAGCGAACGCGACCCGTCGGTCCATCTTGAATTCGTAAGGCATGGATAGGCTCAGGCGTAGCGCGCGCCTCGATGCTCTTGGTTGAAGAAATCGTGCAGCAGACGATCGACCTGGAGCAGACCGTCGCGGCTGAACGTGATCCGCCCGTCCTTGACCTTCAGCCAGCCGTCGGCCTCGTGCTGCCGCAAGACGTCGCCGAAACGGACGAGCACGTCGACGCCGAACTTGTCCTGGAAATACTCGGTACCGACGCTCCCGAGCTTGAGCTGGAGCGCGAACTCACGGATCAGACGCTCGTCGTCGGTGAGCACCATCCCACGGTGGATCGGTAGTTCCCGGCGCTCCAGACTCTCGATGTACGGATCGAGATGATGCTCGTTCTGGAAGTGGGCTCCCTGCAGATGGGAGAACGACGCGACGCCGATACCCAGCATGTCCGCACCGTTCCACAATCCGTCGCGGTACATGAAGCTGACGTCGTCGTTCTTGACAGCCGTGTACGCACTGCCGACGCGATAACCGTCGGCTTCGAGGGCGGCGAATGCGTCGGCCACCCAACGACGCTTGGTCTTCCAGTCGGCGACAGGCGCGATGCGGTCGCCGCCGTCCTTCATGCGCTCGTAGACCGTCGTGTTGTAAGGGATCTCCATCTGGTAGACCGTCACCGCCTCCGGAGCCATGGCGCGGGTCTTGGCGATGCAATCCTGCCAGTTCTCCTCCGTCTCACCGACCATGCCAGCGATGAGGTCGATGTTGATCTGGGGGAAGCCCGCCGCCCGCGCCTGCTCGTACGCATCCCCGATTTCCACAGCCCGGTGGGCCCGGTTGTTGAGTTCGAGAATCTTGGGGTCGAAATTCTCGACCCCCAGACTCAGCCGCGTGACCCCTAGTTCCCGCAGGGCCTGGATCTTCTCCTCGTCCAGCGTTCCGGGTTCGCACTCGAACGTCACCTCTTCCACGTCGCCCCACGGAAGGACCCTCTGCAAGCCCTCGAAGAGCTCTCGTAACTCGTCAACGGACAGGAACGAAGGCGTCCCACCGCCAAAATAGACGAACTGAGGTTTCCGATTCTTCACCAGCGGCAGACCCGCGTAGAGCGCCATCTCGGCGATCAACGCATGGACATAGCGGGTGACATCCTTGGCGTCACGGCCGGTATAGACACGGAAGTAGCAGAAGTCGCACCTGCGGCGGCAGAATGGTATGTGGACGTACAGGCCAAACGGCACTGACGGATCGGGCGCCTGATCCAGCTTCTCGCGCGCCACCCCTTCAGGAGTCCAGAACGAGAACGGCGGGTAGTTGGAGACGAAGTAGTTTCCGACCGTCGTCTCCTCCCGGTCACCGACCTGGAGAATGGGTGCGTTGCCGTCTGGGTTATCTTCAGTGGTCATGGAGACTTGTCCGCTGACAAGACTGATCGTACGGTCCCCATCCACAACCCTCAACGAACGACCCAAGTGACCCATTCCACTGACGTCATCGTAGTGGGCGGAGGCCCCGCCGGGGCCACCGCCAGCGCGCTCATCGCCAAGGCCGGATACCAGGTCTCCCTGCTCGAGGCCCAGGCGTTTCCGCGCTTCCACGTCGGCGAGTCGCTCATCCCCGCCGTCAACCTGACGCTTGAGCGTCTCGGTGTGCTCGATCGGATGAACGACTACCGCTTCCCGAATAAGCACGGCGTCCAGTTCTTCTCGCCCAAGGGTCCGGGTCGACCCTTCTACTTCTCCGAGGCGACCGACCCCCGAATGCACCAGACATGGCAGGTGCTGCGAAGCGACTTCGACGCCATGCTCCTCGATACGGCGGTCGCGAACGGCGTCACGACCTTCATGGGCACCCGCGCCCTCGAGGCCCTTCGGGACGGCGATCGCGTCACCGGTATCCGGGCCACCAACGGGCACGGCGAGGAAATGAGGTTCGACGCCCGCGTCGTCATCGATGCGTCTGGCCAGGGGGGCGTCGTGGCGAAGCGACTCAGTAGGCGCGTCGGCGTAGCCGACCTCGAGAACCTCTCCGTCTTCGCCCACTACAGCAACGCACACATAGACGATGGCATCGACGCCGGATCGACTCTCATCTTCCGGCTGGATACCAAGTCCTGGTTGTGGTTCATTCCCCTACCCGACGTGGTCAGCGTCGGCCTCGTCGCGCCGTCGAAGGCGATCTGGTCTTTCGGTGACGAACCGGAGAGCGTCCTCGACAACGCCATCGCTGCGTGCCCCCACCTGATGCAACGACTCGAGGAGGCCTCCCGCACGACCGACGTGCATGTGGCGCGCGACTTCTCCTACGTCGCCCAGGACGAGGGCGGAGAGGGCTGGCTCCTCGCAGGGGACGCGCTGGGGTTCATCGACCCGGTGTACTCGTCGGGCCTGTTCCTCGCGGTGCACTCGGCCGAGCTCGCGGCGGACGCCATCGACGCCGCCTTCAAGGCTGGCGGCGACCCGCGGTTCGACGGCTACGCCGGAGCTTACCGCTCGAACTGGGACCGCTTCCTCTCCATCGTTCGCGCCTACTACACAGAAGGCTTCCATTTCGGGCCGATCGCGAAGAACGCGGAGGGCCGACAAGGTCTCGTCGACATCCTGACGGGCGACGTGGGAACGCCCTCAGCCGACAGGGTAGCCAAGGAAATCGCCGCGACGCTCGCCGGTTAGACTGCGGGCATGAACCTCCCCCGAATCGGCCTGGTGTTCTCTCTCCTCGCCGTCGTTGCGCATGGTCAGGATTGGCCACAATGGCGCGGCCCCGAGTACGACGGCTCGAGCAAAGCGTCCAACCTTCCAGCGAAATTCGACCGGCAGCAGAACGTCCGCTGGACGGCGGACATGCCTGGCCGTGGCGCCGGCACTCCGATCGTCGTGGGCAAGCACATCTTCTTGACGTCCATCGATAGCAAGCGCAACAAGTTGGTCGTGTTGTGCGTCGACCGGGATACGGGCAAGACGCATTGGAAGCGCGACGGGGGTACTGACTACACCAGCGACCTCTCCCTCCACGACCGGAGCAACTACGCATCGCCGTCCCCCGCGACAGACGGCAAGCATGTCGTGTTCTTCTTCGGCAACGGTGACCTCTGTTGCTTCGATCTGGACGGCCAGGAATTGTGGCGGCGGAACCTGCAGAAGGACTACGGCAACTTCGCGTTCCAGTGGACGTTCTCTTCAAGTCCGACCATCTGGGAGGGCAAGGTGTTCCTGCCAATCCTGCAACGGGACACACCGGTCGGAAGACGCAGCGGCCCGAAGGACCCGAACAACCCCATCGAGTCGTTCCTGCTCGCCCTCGACCCGAAGACGGGCAAGACCCTCTACAAGCACAACCGCCCCTCGGACGCGATCGTCGAGTCACGGGAGTCGTACGGCACGCTCATACCTCGCATCGGAAAAGGCGGCCGTAAGGAGCTTCTGTGCACGGGCGGTGACGTCATCACGGGCCACGATCCCGCGACCGGCAAGGAACTGTGGCGCTGGGGAACCTGGAACGAGGGGCACCGGGAGCGCTGGTGGCGGCTGGTGCCCACCCCCGTCGTTGGTGACGGAGTCGCCCTGGTGTGCGCGCCCAAGCGCGCACCCGTCTACGCCGTCAAGCTCGACGGCAGCGGCACCCTGGACGAATCGGCGCTGGCGTGGAAGAGCAAAGGACGTCCCAACCCGCTCTCCAGCGACGTCCCGACTCCGGCGTACGAGGGTGGCCACTTCTTCGTCCTGAGCGACGTCCGCCATGCCCTCTCCAAGGTGAACGCCAGGACCGGGGAGGTCCGCTGGTCCACCGAGCTCTCACGTGATTACGCCTGGCGGTCCTCGCCGACGGTCGCCGACGGTAAGGTCTACTGCATGAACCACAACGGACAGGTGGTGGTCCTCGACGCCCGCAAGGGCACGGTCCTCCACACCGCCCAGATGGGCAACGAGGACGACGACCATATCCGGGCGTCTATCGTCGTAGCGGACGGGTCGCTGTTCATCCGTACGAACGACGCCCTGTTCCGTGTTTCCGCGACGAAGTGACGGAACGCTCTGAGATGAAGAGGGACCGATGATGATGCACAGAACCCTGGTGTTGGTCGCGCTTCTCGCCGTGGTCGTTTCGGCCCAGGACTGGCCGCACTGGCGCGGCCCCAGCTACGACGGATCGGCCAAGGCCACGAACCTGCCCACCGACTTCAGCAAGAAGAAGGGTGTCCTGTGGGCGGCGGACATGCCCGGCCCCGGCGCGTGCACGCCAATCGTCGTGGGAGACCGCATCTTCCTGAGCTCCGTCGATGCAAAGCGCGACAAGCTCGTCGCCATGTGCCTCGACCGTAAGACGGGCAAGGCGTTGTGGAAGCACGACGCCGGCAGCGGGTTCGGCGGCGGCTCCACGGGGGGAAGACGCAGCAACTATGCATCACCGTCCCCGACCACCGACGGCAAACGCGTCATCTTCTTCTTCGGGAACGGTGACCTCGTCGCATACGGCGTCGATGGCAAGCTCCTCTGGCGTCGCAACATCCAGAAAGACCACGGAAACTTCGCGTTCCTGTGGACGTTCTCGGCGAGCCCCACACTGTGGGACGGCAAGGTCTTTCTGCCCATCCTGCAGCGCGACACGCCCGTGGGACGGGGTGGCGGCCGAGGACGCGGCCGGGGAAGTCGCGGAGACGACACGGGGGCGCGCGCGCCTATCGACTCCTTCGTCCTCGCCCTCGATCCGGAGACGGGCAAGACCCTGTACAAACAGTCGCGCCCCTCCCAGGCACGGGCCGAGTCACGCGAGTGCTACGCCACCATGATCCCGTTCACGAACACGGACGGGCGCAAGGAGATGCTGTGCGTGGGCGGCGATGTGCTCACCGGGCACGATCCGGAGACGGGCAAGGAACTGTGGCGCTGGGGAACCTGGAACGAAGGACACCGGCAGCGCGCATGGCGCCTGGTCCCCAGCGTGGTGTCCGGAAGCGGCGTCGCCCTGGTGTGTGCCCCAAAGCGCGCCCCGGTGTTCGCGGTCAAGCTCGGCGGCTCGGGTGAGATCAGCCAGAAAACAGGGCTGGCGTGGCAGAGCGAGGGACGCTCCAACCCGGTCTCCAGCGACGTCCCCACACCCGCATACGCCGACGGCAATTTCTACGTCCTCAGCGACGTGCGTTCGGCCCTATCCAAGGTCGACGCCAAGACCGGCAAGGTCGCCTGGACTGTCGAACTCCCCAGTGACTACCGCTGGCGCTCTTCCCCCACGTACGCCGACGGCAAGGTGTGGTTCATCGACCACAACGGACTCGTGGTGGTGGTCGACGCGGCGACCGGCAAGGTCGTCAAGCGCACGTGGATGGGCGAGTCCGAGGACGACGATCAGATCCGGTCGTCGGTCGTCGTCGCGCACGGGTGCTTGTTCATCCGGACCAACGCCAAGCTGTTCTGCATCGGCAAGTAGCGCCCGGTTCACTCTCCTGCCGCGAGGCAGTAGAGGTTCTTTCGGCCGCGCAGATACAGGGCGTCGCCAACGATCGCAGGGCTTGCGTCGAAGATGTCGTCGAGGGAATTGGTCGCGATCTCGGAGTATGTCTTCCCGAGCTTGATGACCTTGAACTTGCCCTCCTGGGCAGTGAGGTAGACCCTTCCCCCAGCACCGACGGGAGAGGCGTACACCGTGCGGAGGCCGGTGCGCTTACCCTCGTAGTGGACCTTGCCCGACTTCGCATCGATGCAGGAGAGGGTCCCGCTATTCACGCGAAAGAAATAGAGGAACCCGTCATAGACCAGGGGGCTCGGGACATAGGACGTCCCGCGTCTGTGAACCCAGCGCAAGGATGATGAGTCACGGATGTCACCCTTCGCGGAGTCGATGTCAATGGCCTGGAGCACCGCGCCCATGAAGCCACTCATGATGTAGCAGGTGCCGTTGGCGATGACCGGTGTGGGGACGCAGGAACGGGTCATGCCCCGGCACGTCCACACCTCCTTGCCGGTCTCCAGGTCGTAGCCGATGGATTTCTTCGGGCCCGGGATGACGACCTGGACCCTGTCCTTCAGCTTCGCGATCGCCGGTGATGCCCAGGTCGTACCTTGCCGACGCGGTGCCCGCCAGGTTTCCTTCCCCGTCTTCCTGTCGAGCGCGACGACGAACGAGTCCCCCTCGTGGTCCCAGTTGACCACCAGGGTCTCACCGTGCAGCACCGGTGTGCTGCCCTCGCCGAACTTGAAGATGGTGCTCATGCGCCCGAGTTTCTTGGACCAGAGGATCTTGCCGTTGAGATCCAGGCAGTAGAGCCCGCGGGAGCCGAAGTGGGCATAGACGCGTTCACCGTCCGTGATGGGGGACGGCGCGGCGTAGGAACTGTCCTTGTGCCCCTTGCCCTCATGCGGGATCTCGTCGGCCACCTTGACGCGCCACACGATCTTCCCCGTCCCGCGATCGACCGCGATCACCAGGAACTCGAAGTAGTGGGTGGGAAGTGAAGAGCTCCCGAAGTGACCGAATCCGCGGCCACGGCGTGACCGCCGAGAGGACTTGCCCGTCGGTTCACCCACCCGCTCGGTCTCTAGCGCACAGGTGACGTAGATCCTGTCTTTCCAGACCACGGGTGACGAGCTCCCCTTCCCCGGCAACTCGGTCTTCCAGCGGACGTTCTTCTTCTCGCTCCACTCCGTGGGAGGATTGGCGTCCCTGGCCACGGCGAGGCCGTCTGGCCCGCGCCAGGTGGTCCACGACTGGGCAGGCACAAGGCCCGCGACGATCAGCAAAACGGGCAGGATGCGCATGTCACTCCGGGTCCTTCTCGATCCGATACAGGTGCTTCTTGGTGCGGAAGATGAACGCGTCACCGACCACCGCAGCCGATGCCATGAACCCAGAATCGAGGCGGTTCTCCGCGAGCTTCTTGAACGTGGGACCCGGTGAGATCACCACCGTTCCCCCCTCCCGATCGAAGAAGTAGATGCGTCCGCCCGCGTGGATCGGCGACGCGCTGTGCTCGCCGCCGATGCGTTCGCGCCACAAGCTCTTGCCGGTCTTCGCGTCGAGGCACGAGGCCACGCCTCCGTCGCTGACGATGTAGATCCTGCCGTCAAGGAACAGCGGTGACGGCATGGTCGGCACGCTGCGCCTGGCGGTCCACGCGATGGCGTCCTTGCCGGTCACGTCGCCTTTGCCCCCCGGCCGTACCGCGAGCAATTGAGGGCGGACGAATCCCGTGTTCAGGAACAGCAGGCCGTCACCCAGTACGGGCCGGGAAGACTGGGAGAACCCCTTGTGGTACAGGCGCCAGACTTCCTTGCCCGTCGAGGGTTCATACGCGTAGGTCGCCTGGGACCCGGTGCTGATCAACCGCGGCGCGCCGTCCACATCGATGACGATGGGGGTGCTGAACGCCCTCCGCATGTCGGGTGCCTGCTTGGAGAGGTCGATGGTGCGATCCGTCTTCCAGCGGGTCTTCCCTGTCTTCTTGTCCAGGGCAACGACGTACTGCACGTCGCGACCGTCCATATGGAAGATCAGCAGATCGCCGTGGAGAATCGGCGACGAGCCCGGGCCGGTTGCGTGGTCGCACGGCAGGTCCGAGCGTTCCCACAGCGTCTTACCGGTCCTGGTGTCGAGGCATGCCGTCCCGTAGGAGCCGAAGTGCACATACACCCGGCCCTCCTCGATCACGGGAGTCGGAGATGCGTAGCTGTTGAGCGGGTTCTTCTCCGCCGGCTTCTCATTCTCGATCAGCAAGCGCTCGTGGATCTTCTTTCCCGTCACCACATCGACCGCGACGACGCCCATCATGTGTCCCTTGGGCGAGGCGGTCGTTACCCACACCTGCCCGTCCCATACAACCGGCGAAGACCACGCGGTCCCGGGGATGGATACCTTCCAGCGGACGTTCTCCTTCTCATTCCAGCGCACAGGCACATCCGCTGGATGGGCATGGCCGTCGCGAGCCGGTCCACGGAACTCCGGCCAGCGCGCACCCTGCGCCGTCAGATGGGACGCGAGCGCGGCGAGAAGGAGGAGTCCGACGGGGAAACGCACGCACACAGCTTACCGGTGTGGCGCCTCAGAGGCAGGATCGTGGCGGAGACTCGGGAAGACCTGCCGTCCTCCGGAAATGCAATCGGGGCGCCAACCCCCATGAGAGGTGGCGCCCCGAGACGCTAGCGTCAGACGCTAAGGTCGATCTACCAGCGGCCGCCGCCGCCGCCGCCGCCACCGCCGCCGCCGTAGCCGCCGCGGCCACCGCCGCCACCGCCGCCACGGCCACCGCCGCCGCCGCCGCCGTAGCCGCCACGGCCCCCACCACCACCACCACCGCCACGGTCCTCGCGAGGACGTGCGACGTTGACAGTCAGGGTGCGGCCACTCAGTTCCTGGTTGTTCATGCCGTCAATCGCGGCCTGGGCTTCATCTGCGGAACCCATCTCGACAAATCCGAACCCGCGCGGGCGACCGGTGTCCCGGTCCATCACGATAGTGACGGATTGAACGTTTCCGAACGCCGCAAACGCACCCTCGAGTTCTGTCTCGTTAGTGTCGTACGACATGTTGCCAATGTAGAGCTTTGTGTTCGCCATCTCATTCTTCTCGAGGCGTCCGATCTCGGACGCGATGCCTAACTACTGAAGCCGAATCGAACCGACGGTCGGCTCGCCGACTGAATCGAACGCCCGAGAGAATGTGCTGGCTGAGGCCCTTGCCCCCCGACAGATCAGGTCCCAGGTTCCGAATCGTTCGCAAACGCTAACACATCCTCTCAGATCGCCACTCGGGGAATCTCTGTAGGCCAACCGGCCGGTGGCGGCTACCCTGAGTCCCTATGGCGAGGCGAAAAAACCCAGCAGCGTTCGAGAAAAGTCGGCGAGAACGCGAGAAGAAGAAGAAGCGGCAGGAGAAGCTCGATCGTCGGCATACCCGGCCGGAGGACGAGCCAGAACCCGAAGAGGCGGTGGACGGGCTCTTCCCGGCGGAGATGCTCCGTGATGACGATCCGGAACCCGAGGTGGACGCAGACGCGGAGAGTCCCCCACCCGAGGCCAGCCCATGAGTCAGCCTGCGGTGCCTGCAGCACAACTCGAGCCAGTCCTCCAACCCCGATGGGGCTACGCGCCCATTCGCTGGGCGATCGTCGTTTTCTTCGCCGTCGCCCACGGCCTCGCGGTGTGGGGCGTCGTGCACCTCACCATGAACTTCTCATGGGCCACGCTGTCATTCGGTGTCGCCTGGTACCTGCTGTGCGGTCTGTCCATCACCGCCGGCTACCACCGGCTGTTCTCGCACCAGAGCTACAAGGCCTCGGCCGCCATACGAACCCTGTACCTGCTGTTCGGAGCCGCGTCGTGCCAGAACTCGGCGCTGGAGTGGTCGCAGGACCATCGGCGCCATCACCGGCGCACTGACGAAGTTGAAGATCCGTACAGCACCAAGCACGGATTTCTGTGGGCGCACATCGGTTGGATCTGGCATGACGTGCCTGAGACGACTCCCGTCGTGAAGACGGAAGACCTCGAACGCGATCCAATCGTTCGCTTCCAGCACCGGTACTGGCTGCTCCTCGCGGTCGTGTTCGGCGGAGTGCTCCCCGCGTGCATCGCGGGCCTCTGGGGCGACGCGCTCGGCGGCCTGCTCGTCGCCGGCTTCCTCCGCCTCGTCTTGGCGTGGCACAGCACCTTCTCGGTGAACTCTTTCGCACACAAGTTCGGCAAGCGGACCTACGCCGCAGATGCGTCGGCGCGTGACAGCTACTGGGTCGCCCTCATCAGTCTCGGCGAGGGCTACCACAGCTTCCACCACCGCTTCCAGTCGGACTACCGCAACGGCGTCCGCTGGTACCAGTTCGACCCCTCCAAGTGGCTCATCTGGACGCTCAGCCGCGTCGGACTCACTCGCCAACTCGTTCGCATCCCGGCCCACACCCGCAAGGCGGCGCTGAGCGCGGCCCGTGCGCGGTCCTGAGCGATCGGAAAGCCCCTCTGTCGCCGAGTCAGTCGGGCTTGCCCCCGACCGAGAGCAGGTGCCGCTCTGTACGCAGGTAGAGGACCCCGTTGGCCACCGCCGGGGTCGCCGAAGACCGCTCTCCCAGGTCAACGCGGCCAAGTAGTTTGAACGTGTCTCCGGTGCTGATGACGAACAGCTCACCGGAGCGGCTTACGGCGTAGAGGCGGTCCCCGATGCAGATAGGCGAGCAATAGAACGCACCGTCGAGACGCTCCCGCCAGACACGCTCACCGGACCTGGCATGGAGACACGTCACGATGCCTCCGTCGCTGAACATGAAGAACCGCTTGCCGACCCCAATCGGACCCGGCACGTAGGACAGGGAGCGACGCACGGTGTAGAGCTTTTTCGGCTTCATGGTGGACTTGCCGACAGGGAGCTCGATAGCGAGGCTCTCCCGGCCACCGCCCCCGGTACCGGCGCACGCGAACAAGACTCCGTCCGCGATCGCAGGCGCACCGACACAGCGCTCGGTGAACACCGGTCCCGTCTCCCATTGGAGCGCACCCGTCTTCGGATCGAGGCTCGTCACGCCGTGGGAGGTGCTCGCGAAGATGACCTCGACGCGTTTCCCCACGCGGCGCACCAGGGGTGTCGCATACGACGCGCGGCTCGACTCACGTTCACGCTTCCACCTGGTCGCTCCCGTCGCCCGGTCCAGTCCCAGAAGGAAGCTCGGCTTCTTCTCGTTGTCGTTACCGATGACGACCACGTCTCCGACGACGACCGGCGAGATGCCGCTGCCGTGCTGGGCACTGAACGGTCCGACGTCCCTCTTCCACAACTGCTTCCCGTCGTGGTTGAGAGCCGCCGCGACGAGCGTGTCGCCGCTGGTCCATAGCAAGTAGATACGATCAGCGTCCACCGCGGGCGTCGCTGATGCGACGCTGTTGAACCGGTGTTGAGGATGAACCGAGAACCCCCGCTCCCGCTTCCACACCACGCTTCCGCTCTTCGCGTCGATGCAGACGACGAGGCGTTTGCCGGATTCCGCCCCCTCACACGTGACGAAGACCCGGTCCTTCCAGACGATCGGCGACGAGTGCCCCTTGCCGGGCAACTTGATCTTCCAGTTGAGGTCGTCGGCGCCGAACGACGCGGGGATGGTGGCGCCCGACGCGAGTCCCAGGCCTCCCGGACCCCGGAAGCGGGTCCAGTCCTGGCCGCAGGTCAGCGCGGACACAAAGGAGAGAGCCAACAGAACACGGAAGTGCATGGAACCGTCACCTTCTGAAGACGTTGTACTTGATGATGCACCAGATCGCGCGGAGACCGTCAATCCACCCGATTTTCTTTCCCTCTCTGAACGTCCTCCCATAGTAGGAGATCGCAACCTCGTGCACGCGACACTTCATCCGCGCGACGCGCGCCGTGATCTCGGGCTCCACACCGAACCGGTTCTCCTTGATGACGAGTCGATCGACCACGTCGCGGCGGAACGCCTTGTAGCAAGTCTCCATGTCGGTGAGGCGCAGATTGGTGAAGAGGTTGGAAAGGAACGTGAGCGTGCGGTTCCCCGTGTAGTGCCAGAAGTAGACCATCCGTCGGGCCTCGCGACCCGAAAACCGCGATCCATACACCACGTCGGCCTTGCCCTCGAGGATCGGAGTGATCAGCCTCGGGTACTCATTGGGATCGTATTCCAGGTCCGCATCCTGGATCAGAACGACGTCCCCTGTCACCGCCTTGAACCCGGTCCGCAAGGCCGCGCCCTTACCTTGGTTCTTCTCGTGACGGCAAAGCGTGATACCGCCTGCACGATCCAGTTCCTCGAGCTTCTTGAGGGTACCGTCACTCGACCCGTCATCGACGATGACGAGCTCGGCATCCGGCGCCGCCTCCCTCACGCAATCGACGATGGCCTCGATCGTCGCGACCTCGTTGTAGACGGGCATCACGACGGACACCTTCACGGAGCGGCCTTTCGCATGGGATAACGGTGCGCGTCATTGTAGTACGATCTCGCCCGCATGCGTTTCCGTTCGGCCGAGCTTCTTGTCGCGCTCTGGTTCGTCGGGGTCGGGATCGCCAGCCTCGAAGACCGCGCCAGTCCCCTGAGTCGGATCCGGCTTCAGCTCCCGGACGAGGACATCACCCTCGGCAACGCGTTGACGGTCGCCCGTGGCCTCCCTTCCGACGGCCTGGTGTTTCTGCTCCTCCCTCTCTCGTTCAAGCAGTTCGACCGCGATATCCCGCGCGAGTTTGCTGAGCGGCTCTGGCCGCGCAAGACGGCCGTCTTCTTTGGTTCGCTCTCGCAGAAACCGAGGGAATACATGGACAGCGTCGCGATCGCTGACCGAGTGCCGACCTTCATCATCATGATGCGGAAGACCGCCACGACGCTCGACCTCACCCGAACACGCCGCCACGCCGAGCACAAGGACGTGGTCTGCTACGCGGTGGATTGGAGTTCGCCACGCTGATCCACGAGCCGTGGTGGTCCCTGCTGCAGATCCTCCTCGTGGGAGCGGGCGCCAGCCTGTTGCTGAAGGTCGACGCGCGCGCACTGGGCCTCCGTGCGGTTGCCGTCGCGTGGGTTCTGGGGTCGCTGCTCGTCGGGGCCACCGTTCTGGCTTGCGGGTTTGCCGAGAGTCTGATCGCCGCGCGGTGGATCGTGGGCTTTGGAGCCCTGGGCCTGCTGGCGCCCGTGATCCTCGCCATCCGACGCAACAAGGGGATTCCAGCCTTCGATCCCTTTCTGCTGCTCGTAATCGTCGCGATCGGGACGTGGCTTGTCCTTCGTCAGGTCGCGTGGTTCGACATGCCGTTCGAAGGAGACGAGCAGACGATCTGGTCGTCCAAGGCGAACGCGATCGTCAATGCGGGAGGGTTCAACGACACCTACCGCGGCTACCTCGGACGCGCCGTCCACCATCCGGACTACCCTCCGCTCAACCCGCTCTTGCAGGTGTGGATGCGTATCGGACAGGGAGCGGAGTTCGAGGGCTGGTTGCGGTGGCCCACTTACGGGTTCGATCTCGCGGCCTTGCTCTATCTCGCAGGCGCCGTACGAGCTCGAGTCGAAGAGCCGGTAGCGGCCCTCCTCGTCGCAGGCGCGTTCGCGGCGACGTGCATCGGGGTGCAACCCGCGGAGGCGGACGGCATGGTCCGCCTCGGGCTCCTCATGGCGGTAGACGGCGCCGTCGCGCTGCTGTCCGGCCGCCATGGCATCGCCAAGATGACGATCCCGCTGGGGCTCGCCCTGCTCGTCGCGTCGAAGCACGAGGGCAGCGCCCTCGCGGTCGTGATCGCGCTGGCCATCGTTCTGACGAGACTCGTGGCGCGACCACCCCTGGCGACACCTGGGATTCAACGCCGCGTCGTCAAGGCGTTCCTGCTTCCCGCCGCTCTCGTCGCTGGGATATGGGCGTGGAACAATGCACTGGGCATCGGCAGCGACCTGTTCAATCCGGGGGAACGCCGCGGACTGTTCGCGAACCTGATCGCCGTCGGCGGCGACCGGATGGGGACACTCCTCCACTGGTTCACGCGGGATTTCCTGCTGGCGGCCCGCGCCTCGTCGTTCGGGTTGTTCCTGGCGATCGCAAGCACGGCGCTCGTCTGCAGATCGGCGCAACGGGCCGACATCGTCATGCCGGCCCTCACGGCGCTGGGCGGTACGTTGCTGTACCTCCTCGTGTTCCTCGGCACGCCACACGACCTCTCATGGCACTGGGGGACCGCCGGACCGCGCGTCCTTGGTCACCTGAACTTCGTCGCCGTGCTATGGGCGGCCACCGCCCTCGGTGTCAGGATCGAGGCGCAGCGAGCCGCTCGCGCAGCTGACGAACGTGGTCGGGCCCGGTCCGACAGCAGCCCCCGATGAGACGCGCTCCGGCGTCGCGCCACGCGATGGCCTGATCCGCAAACGCACCCGGCTCGCGCACGCCGGTCCAGCACCGTCCCGCGGCGTTCCACGTCTCGCCGGAATTCGGGTACGCGACGATGGGCAACGACGTTCGCGCGGCGGCCACAGCGACAAGCTCCTCAACATGCCTGGGT
>JABSRK010000599.1 GCA_013213915.1 Planctomycetota bacterium | reverse complement strand
CAGACCCTTGAGTTCGGGAGAACGCAACTCGTCCAGGAGTCGCTTCGCCATGGTCTCGTGGTTGGTCTCGCCTTCGAACGGCAGCTTGCCGACGACCAGCTGATACAAGGTGACGCCCAGGGCATAGATGTCACTCCGCACATCGAGGCCGGACTCGGCCCGCGCCTGCTCGGGGGCGATGTAGTGAGCGGTACCCGCGGTCGTCTCGCCGCCCTCTCCCCCCGCCTGCATGGCCAAGCCGAGGTCACACAACTTCACGACGTTCTCCCTGTCGATCAGAATGTTCCCCGGCTTGATGTCCCGGTGGACAAGGCCGCGTTCGTGGAGATGGGTCAGGGCACGCGCGGTCTGCAGGATGATGTAGAGCGCCGCCTCCTCCTGGAAACGCCCGTTGATGTCCAGGTGCTCCTGGATTGACCGGCCCTGGACCCGCTCCATCACCAGGTACACGAGGCCGTCGTGCTCGCAGACCGCATGTCCCTTGACGATGTTTTCATGTCCCAGAGAGCAAAGGAGTTCCCCTTCCTCGCGAAATTCCGCGAGGCTGCCTTCCTTGCGCCGCAGGGACGGAAGCAGGACTTTTGCCGCCACATCCTGTCCCTGGGCGTCACGCGCGCCAAAAACCTTGCTCATCCCGCCCTGCCCGAGCATGCATTCGATCACCAGCCCCGGGAGCAGATCCGCGGGTGGTTTTTCCGGGTTGGCCAGCCAGCGCACCTCGGAGGCGGTGATCCATTTCTTTCGGTGACATATGTCGCCGACCGACAGGTCCTTGCCCCGTTCCTTCAAGTCCTTCTGTTTCGCAAGCACAGCCCTCACCGTGGATTCCGGCAAAACGCCGTCCACCACGAGGCGCGCTGCGAACTGCATGTCCTCCGGAGTTCCGGGTGCTGGGAAGGGGGTCGTCATATCTCAATCTGGGGACCACTCGAATCGTACGGACGCGGCTGCCAAGGCGCAAACCGGGAGTGAATTTGCCCTGACAAACCCTGCAAGAACGTGTGTGTAAATAACGGCTAGAAGAGCGGCCGATGAACTGTCAGGCGCGACGTCTCGGGCGATGTCGTGTGGGGACATGGGGACGAAAGGAACTGTCATGACGGGTGGGGAGTTCAACCTGGTCCTGAAATACTGCGAAGCGCTGGACGAATTCGTCCGCATTCGCGTCTTCAGCGACAACGAGACGCGGGCGATCCTCGACCAGGCCACCGTGGCCGATCGTGCGACGTATCAGACGCACGTCGTGAGCTCGTGCATTCTTGAATACAACAAGAACCTCGCTGAGCGCCTCCAGGAGATCCGCACCGACGGCGGCATCCCCGACATCGAAGACCTCCTCTACCTGCTCTGCATCGACGTGAACCCCGGGCTGGAAATCCACCAGGTCGCGGTGCCCCTCGCCGTTGAGCCGGGGCTCGAGGACGAGGACGATGGAGACATCCTCCCGGTCCCGAAGAAATCAGAGAAGCAGCTCGAGCGGGTCATGGTCATCGACCGCGAGCTGAAGAAACGGATCGTCGGCCAGGATTACGCGATCAGCACGGTCTGCCGCGCGGTGAAGAAGTCCGCCGTCGGGCTGCGCGATCCTCGCCGCCCCATCGGCGCGTTCCTGTTCGTCGGCCATGTAGGCGTCGGCAAGACCGAACTCGCCAAGGCCGTCGCAGAGTATCAGTACGGGAACCAGTCGCGGTTGATTCGCGTTGATTGCTCCGAGTACGCGTTGCCCCACGAATACGCCAAGCTCATCGGTTCACCTCCTGGCTACATCGGCCACAACGAGGGGGGCTACCTCACCGAGGCAGCCAAGGAGCTGGACGAGTTCGTCGTCCTGTTCGACGAGATCGAAAAGGCTCACTCCAAGATGCACAACATCCTCCTCCAGCTCCTG
>JABSRK010000598.1 GCA_013213915.1 Planctomycetota bacterium | reverse complement strand
GATCTGGGGCCGCGACAACGGCGACGAGACCCTCGACATCTCGGCAGGGAGTTTCCTCGAGCTGACCTACCAGGTCGAGGTGACCGCCCCGATGCCCGGCGGCGGTGAGATCGCGAACCAGGCCTTCGTGGACTGGACGTCGCTCGAGGCACTCAGTGGCTTCGAGCGCGACGGCGACGGCTGCCCGACGATTACCCCGCCCGACGACTACTGCTTCGGGCCCGCAATCGCTACCGGCACGTCTCCGCCGATCCCGCCGCCCGCCGCGCTGCTGAAGGAGAACACGCAGGCCACTGCGGCCGTCGGCGAGGCCTTCGTCTATCGCCTCACGCTGCCGTCCGCGCCGTATAGCTTCCCGCAGTACGACGTGCGCGTCAGCGACGATCTGCTGGGTGCGGTGGCCGACCTTCGCCTGCTCTCGGTTGCGAAGATCTCGGGCTCCGAGCCGTGGACGCCGGTCAACACCGGCACGCCGGGAGCTCCGGTGATCGAGGATACGACGATCGGGATCGACATTCCGGCCGGTGAGCAGATCGTCCTCGAGTTGACCGTCGTGCTCGAGGACACGCCGACCAACGTGACGGGTCTGGCGTTCACGAACACCGCTACGTACGTCTACAACTGGCTCGATGGCAACGACGCGAGCCAGCGCCCGGGTCAAGCGGGCACCTCGCCGCCGATGACGATCGTGGGCCCCGATGTCGTGACCGTCGAGAAGAGCGGGCCGGCGGGCATGACGCTCGGCACCCCCGGCGCCTTCACGCTCAACGTGCACAACACCGGCAGCGGCCCGGCGTGGAACCTGGCCGTCATCGACCAAGTTCCCGACGGACCGACCGGCGGCACCTGCGACGTCGCACCCTCGGTGCTGGCCGTGCAGGTGTTCGAGGCGGACGGAGTCACGCCGGTGTCCGGTGTGCTTGCTGCGGGAACCGACTACGCGCTCGACTTCCGCCCGGCTCCCGACTGCGAGCTCGGCCTCACGATGCTCTTGGTCGCGGTCGGCGCCGACGAGCGCCTGATCGTGAGCTACGAGACGAGCCTCGACTTCGACACCCAGGACGCTGCCGCGCTGACCAACGTGGCCGGTGCCACCGAGTGGTTCAGCGCCGACGGCACGAACCCTGGCGCGGCCGACCGGCGGACCTTCGCGCGCGTGCTGACCGACGGCACGGTGGGCACGCTCGACCACGAGGACGCCCACAGCGTGATGGTTGCGCTTCCGAAGCTCGCGTTCGAGAAGACCGTCACGAATCTGACGACGGGCGAGAGCCCTGCGGCGAGCGCCACCCCGGGCGACACGCTCCGCTACCGGCTGTATGTCGAGAATCTGGCCGCGGTCGCGATTGCCGACTTCGCGGTGAACGACGAGCTCGATCGGCTGAACGCGCCGCCGGTCTTCGAGCCGGGCACGCTTGCACTGGTTACCGTGCCCGCCGGTGCGGACGCGAGCGGGACCAGCGCGACGGCCGGCGTGTGATCCTGCGCCAGGCCGGCCCGGACTCGCCCCAGAGTGCCGCCTTGCGCCGCGAGGGAGAGGGAGAAGGAGAGGGGCAAGAGCGCCGACGTCATCGCCAGCTTCCAATCCATGCCTGGAGAGTGTGTATGCATCACGGAGTCGTTGGTTGGGGCCCCCACGCGGAGTGACCGGGGGCGAACACCGTGGTGCTTGTCGAGCGCCGGACGACGGGTGCACGAGGCCCGCGAGCATGTGCAGGAGCGTCGTCTTGCCGGCGCCGGAGCGTCCGAACACGCCCGTGATCGTTGCATCGGTGTCGAAGGCATAGTGGCCACCGCGGTCGGCGAGTTGTACGTCGACGTGGAGCGTCATCCGCGGTGTCCGAGCCGCGTCGACACCCGACGCGCGAGGATTTCGCTGGCGAGCAGCGCCGCGAG
>JABSRK010000597.1 GCA_013213915.1 Planctomycetota bacterium | reverse complement strand
CTCGGTCCGCGCTTCGACGAGGATATTGGCGTTCTCGTAGGCGTCCGGGAGATCTATCGTCACGTTGGTGCGATTGGCGGGGAGGTCTACGTTGATCTTGCGGTTGGGGCGAACGTGGGCGAAGGAACCGGAGTTCTTCTGGACGAACGGGCTGCTGGAGAACAGGAACTCGATGTCCATCTCGTAGAAGGCGAGCTCACAACCCGTCGCGTTCTTGTAGTCGATGCTCACCTTGCGGGACTCGACCGAGAGATCTATGGACGCCGCCTTGGCCGCCAGCTCAGCCTGGCGACGTTCGCGGTCGGCGAGGTCCGTGGCCGCCACCGCCTTGCCGTCCGCTTCGTCCAGCTGATGGATGATGTCCCGGAACAGGGTGCGCCAGCGTGTCACCGGATGGTCGTGGTGGCGGCGGGCGATGCCGCGGGCGATGGCGTGTTCGTCGGTGAAGAAATCCAGGTAGGCCCGCATGTAGTCATGCTGGATTCTGGTCTCGAGTCGTTCCGGGTTCACCCGGGCAAAGGCCTCCAAGGCGTCCGTCACGCGATCCTGGAGAAGCATGTAGCACGTCACGCTCATCCAGTCGTTGTCATCGAGCGCGGGCCGTGAACTCAGGATGTGCAGCAAGGCGTCATATTGCTGGGCCAGCTCGACGTTGGCGATCTGGTGGCGGCGCCCGAAGCGGTGGGCGCGGGCGTTGAACAGGGGGTAGTACTCGACGTGCTGCCAGGCGAGGCGCTCCACCGGATCGATGCGGACCAGGGGCGTGTCGAGCCAGCGGCCGCAGGTCCGCACGAACCCATCGGCCTGAGCGAGATACTCTCGCGCCGCGTCCGTGTCCTCGTGGAACAGCCCGTATGACCACAGGACGTGGTCGTAGGTGTGGCGACTCCGAAGGCGGTCGATCACCTTGGAAAACAGGTCGCGGTCACGAAGTCGCCAGGCGATCTTGGTGAGATCGGTGCGCTGGAGGTTTGCGGAATCGAGGTACGCCATCACCTGCTCGGGGGTGCCGCGCTGGGAGACGTGGCCCCACGACGCGGTGTCGACGGACGTGGGGGTGGCGACGACCTTGAGGGTTGCCGGGCGGGCGGCCGCGACCAGCTTGCCGTCCTGCGCGGCGTGGACCGGATAGTGGGAGTAGGTCCCGGGCTGGGGGAAGTAGAACCCGTACTCCATGTTCTCGGTGGAGTAGGCGCCGACCCGGATCTCGATCCCCCTGGTCTCGAATCCCCGCTGAATGGGCAGGGCGCCCTGGGGGATCTGGAGGAGGGCGTCCAGTTTTTGGGTGACGGCCGTCGGGTTGGTGAGAACGACCCGGCAGCCGTAGGAGACGCCGGCGACGAACTCGTCGGTGACGTACTTGTCTCGTTTCTCCCGACCGTCGAAGTGGTGCCGATCGTCCACGCGATAGAACGCCTCGCTGACGAGGATGTTCGATTCACCGGTGGAGGGCGCCGCCTCCTTGATCTCCTTGCGGACCAGCAGCAGCGGCGTGGACCCCTCGAGGGTGACCCGGTCGCCGTCTCGCGCTGTCGTACGCTTGCCGGGTTTGAACGGCAGATCCAGCACCGAGATGGCGAACATCATCTCGGCGACGCAACTGGAGGCGTCCGGAAAGTGCGTCGAGAAGAACGGGCGGTCGTGGGCACGCTCGGCGTAATCGACCCAGAACGGGTTCACCGGGATCATGTCCGGACCGGAGTCGCCAGCGCCTCTGTGCCAGTAGTTGTGTTCGACGTAGCTCTGGGTCTTCTCAGGTGCGCGGTAGTGGCCGACCACGTCCTTTCGCTTCTTCAGATCGGATCGAGCCTCGAACGCATACTTCTCGGCGGGGTCAGCGATCTCCGCGTCCTTGACGACGGGTTCGTCTGCAAGGAGTTCCTTCTCGACCTACTCCA
>JABSRK010000596.1 GCA_013213915.1 Planctomycetota bacterium | reverse complement strand
GATGCCGCAGAAGGGTGCCGGTCTCAGCTTTACTGGAAGCGAGCGGGCCTATCCCTATTGCGAGATCGCGCGGCCCGCACCGCGTGGACACACGGTGCACCGCGATGGTGTGGGTTCCGGCGAGTACCTGATGCAGATCTTGATGGCGGTGTTGGAGGGGGCGGGTGCCGCAATCCAGCCCAACACCCGCAGCGAGACGCTCGTGGTCGACGACACGGGACGCGTAGTCGGTGTCGTATCTCGAGTTGGCGACGACGAGTGCCTGGTGAGGGCTCGAAAGGGAGTCGTTCTGACGACCGGCGGGTTCATCCAGAACTCCGAGATGCTTCGCTGGTATGCACCCGATGTCCTGCACTGTGGGCGACCGATAGCGGCCGAGACGAGCGATGATGGGAGCGGTATCCGCATGGGCGTGGGCGCCGGCGGCGCCGCCGTGCGCATGGATTCCGTCTGCATCGTATTGGGCTTTGCGTATGGAAACCGGGACAACATTCGCGGCGTTCTCGTAAATGGGAAGGGCCAGCGCTACATCAACGAAGATGTCTACCAGAGCAATCACGGTGAGATCGCACTCGAGCGTCAGGCTGGAGAGGTCTATCTGATCGTCGACGATTCGATCTATTGCGAACCTCCCACCGAGGCCAGTATGGCGGGAGCGGCGTATCCGCTCCTCGCTGTTGCAGAGACTCCCGAAGAACTCGAAGCCGAACTCGGTCTTTTCTCCGGCACCCTCACCCACACCCTTTCGGTTTACAACGAAAACGCGGCGAAGGGAGAAGATCCCTACTTCCACAAGGAGTCGTGCTGGCTGCGCCCGCTCGACAAACCTCCGTTTGCCGCACTGGATCTCCGCGTCGGTTCGTCGCCGTACTCGGTCTTTACCCTCGGAGGGTTGCGCACGAACGTGGGAGGCGAGGTGCTCAATGCGGAAGGCGACGTGGTACCCGGTCTCTACGCCGCCGGACGTACGGCTTCGGGAATCCCCGCAAAGGGCTACAACAGCGGACTTTCCATCGGCGACTGTACGTTCACGGGCCGGCTCGCCGGAGTCAGCGTTGCGCAGGCCCCCTCGGACTAAGCGCTAGGGATTCCCGCTCGGCTTCGGAGTGCGTTTTAACGCTGCGCTCAACATGACAAGCATCCAGCCTCCGAAGACCAGGTCGATCCCAACGAAAAGGCCGATCAACCAGGTCGAAGAGCTCGGCCATTCGATTCCGATCAAGATGCCAAGGCCCAGTGCCAGCAGGCCGGAAAACGCGATCCAGCCCGTTCCGGGTTGCCCTCGCAGCTGCAGAGCAGCAACCAGCTTGAAGATGCCTTCGGCGGCGAATGCCGCGGCCAGCACGATGGTGAGAGTCATCTCGCCCTGCATCGGGAAAAGAAGCAACAAGCCGCCGCTGATGACGAAAACGGCGCCGAGGGCGAAGTCCAGTAGGAATCCCTGCCACTTTGCGGGGCGCAGCGCGTGAATGAGGTGCCCGAAGCCGCCGAAGAGGAGCAAGCAGCCGACGAAGGTCTCGACAGCAAAGGTTGCGAAGGTCGGTAAGGCGATCGCGACGAAGCCAAGGACGACCAGGGCAATACCCAGGCCCATGAGGCCTTTCGAATGTTTTTCGAGTTCCTCGCGCGAAAGCGTGGGAATCGGGGATTCGGCCATGGCGGATGCCTCCGTCCGTTGGAAATTGTCGCGTGTGTAGCGCGATTCGGGCTGGCAGACCACGGCTCTCCCGATTCGTTCGTGGTTCCCGGCCTGGGTCTTAGAGGGCTTCCGGTCGTACCACCGCGTCCGAACCTCCGTCGACGTGCAGCACCGTTCCGTGGACGTAGCGGGCATCGGGCCCAAGCAGAAAGGCGATGGCGCTCGCTAGTTCCGCCGCCGGTGCGGTGCGGCCCATCGGG
>JABSRK010000595.1 GCA_013213915.1 Planctomycetota bacterium | reverse complement strand
GAGGTCGAGGATGGCCTGGAGCCGGCCCTCGGCGTGCAGCAGCTGCCCCGTGTCCCACAGCACAACGCTTTCTCGCTCCGGGCCGATCAGCGGATTGCTGCGCAGCCAGCCCAGCCCGAATTCGAGCAGCGGATCGGGCCGCTTCTTCACGGCGCGATACGCCTTCTCGTAGACCTGCATGCCAATCCGCCCGGACTCGGACGGACGGTCCGCTCGCAGGATCCCGGCTTGTGCGAACGGCTCCACGTCGAAGGCATGGATGCGGGCCAGGCTCCCCATGTACGCGTCCATCACCGCGTCGCCCTCGGCAGCGGTGGCGTCGCCGAAGTGTTCCGCTCCAACGACGCGGTCCATCACGTAGGCGCGGGGAGCTTCGATCCAGCCGTGTACCCGGGCCACGGGAATGCCGCGTTCGTGGAGCATGCGTTGGAGGCACATCTCGTGCTCGAGCGTGAAGCCGATGCGCGCATCCAGGCGGTCGCCGCGAACGCAGAGCGAGAGCCGCTCACCCGCGGTTTCGACCTCCGCGAACCAGACGGGTCGCCAGCGCGGCTGGCGCGCAATCTCGACCACGCGACCCTCGAAGTGCCCCTCGATCCAGCGGACGACGCGCTCGGTCTGCATGCCCTCGCTCACGGAGGCGAGATAGTAGCGGGCGAGAGCTCATCCGATGTCGCGCGGTCGTCAGGCCCTCCCGTCAGCCACCGTCGCTTCCCCCGGCACCGCGATGCCGGTCCGTTGCCGCGTCGCCAGCGCCATCAGGGCCGGCGCCACCAGCAGGTCGGCCAGGAAGGCCGTGGCGGCGGCAAAGGTCGCGAGCAATCCGAACTCGCGGGCGTTGTTCATGTAGCCGAAAAGCATCGTGGAGAAGCCCGCGGTGATCACGAGCGTCGTGAAGAAGAGCGCCGCACCGGTGGTTTGGAGCGTCTCGCGTACGGCCGCGCGCGCGTCGCCGCTCACTGCTAAGTAGCGTTGGAACTTGTGCATGAAGTGGATGGTGTCGTCCACCGCCAGGCCGATCACCACGCAACCCAGCAGCAGGGTCGAGCTGTCGAGCGGAATCCCGAGCAGGCCCATGAGCCCCAGGGTGAGCCAGATGGGCAGCAGGTTCGGAATCATCGAGAGGAGACCCCGCCCGAGATTGCCGATCAACAGCACCATGAGCGGCGTGATCACCACCAGGGCGATGGCGTAGCTCTGCGCCATGGTGACGTTCAGGATGCCGAAGGTGCGTCCCATCACGGCTCCGATGCCCGTGACGGTGATTTCCGGGCCGTCTCCGAAAACCTTCCGAAGACCCGCCTCCAGCCGCACGATGAAGGGCACGTAAGCATTTCCGTCCCCGAATGTCGTGCGCACGCTCAAGCGCGCCATGCTGAACTGCGGCCTGACCGATCTGCGCCTCGTCGCGCCGCGCCTCCTCACGCTCTTCGGCTGTCATCTCGCGCCAGGCGCTCGAACGGGAGAAGAAGAGGGCCAGGGAGGAGGGCAGGTCCGCTGTGATGGGCGCGCTCTCGGGGATGGCGCGCAGCAGGCTGCCGGGGCACGAGAACTCGCGCTCTTCGTCTTCATCTTCGTCATCCTTGTCGCTCTTGCGGGTGACGTCGACGAGCGGCAGCTCGAAGAGGTCAATGGCCCACTGGCTCGAGCTCCCGACCGTGATGAGCGTGCCACCCTCGCGCACGAACTCCTCGATGGCGACGGCGCCCTCGGGGTCGAGGCCGAGGGTGTAGCGCGGCGCGACCGAGCCTGGGGAGCGTCCCTTGTCGAGTTGGCCCCCTGAGATGCTCGGGACGACCAGCACGTCGAGGAAGTCGCCGATGGCCCCCGCGCGCAGCATCTCGTTGCGCACCGTGCCGTACTCCACCTCGAAGGTGTCGAGGACGTAGCGCATCCAACC
>JABSRK010000594.1 GCA_013213915.1 Planctomycetota bacterium | reverse complement strand
GAGACGGGCGGGGTAAGGTGCCACCTCTTCGGCCGATGACGGCAGCATGCAGTTGCGGAAGTCGACCATCGCGACGGCCACGCCCTGCGCGGCGATGATGCGACCCCACGCTTTGTAGATGCCGTCGAAGCACGACATGATCATCATGCCGCCGCCGTGGATGTAGTAGACGCACGGGTGCGGGCCCGGGGTCGTCGGGCGAATCAACTGCACCTTGATCGTGTTGCCGTCGGGCTGGGACGTGAATTCCTGCACGCTGATGTCGAGTCCGTCGGACGGGGCGACATCTTCGTTGTCGGCCGCCGACATGAACATGTCCAGCACCTGGCGCGCCTGCTGCGCCTCCGGCGTGTTGGCTTCGGCGAGGATCTGCTCGCGGTTCTCCGCGTCGCTCTGGGCAGCGGCGGGCATCATGCCCATCAGGTTCTTGATGCGCGGATCGATTCGGGGGTCTTCGGCGAGCTTGGACATGGGGCGATCTCCTGGGGGTTCGTGCGTCGCCTCGCACGATACCGGAAATCGCCGTTCAGGGGCGGGCGGCGCGTCTTCTGAAGAGTTTGACTCCTTGGTGGGCTGCTGTTGGGGCTGGGAGTGAAGCGGGCTGTGAGGCGTTAGGCGCGGCATCTGTTAGCCTCCGAATTCCGCTCGCCATCTCTGGAAACTAAAAACGGAGAAGAGACCCATGGATGTGAATGGCAGTTGTCACTGTGGGGATGTGCAGTTCGAGGCCCAAATCGATCCAAAACGCGTGGGCCTCTGCCATTGCACGGATTGCCAGATTTTTGCGAGCGCTCCTTTTCGGACTTCCGCCCTCGTCCTCGGAGACCAGTTTCGTCTAGTCCGAGGCGAGCCGACAACCTACGTAAAAACGGCGCAAAGCGGAAACCAGCGCAACCTCGTCTTCTGTAGTCGCTGCGGAACACATCTTTACGCCTCGCCCGCGTCGGGCGAATCGACCATCTACAGCGTCCGGGTGGGTGTGCTGGCGCAGAGGGCAGAACTCCGCCCCGTCGCCCAGCTTTGGTGTCAGTCGGAGCTTCCCTGGCTGTCGAGCTTGCCGGAAATCCGCCGGATATCGGAGCAGTAACGCCGGCTAGTCATTCCTTCGCCTCGCGCTCGGGGGGGCTCCTGTTCTCGAAGCCGATGCCTCCCGCCGCGTATCCAGCCTTTTCAGCTGACGCGCAACCGCTCGGTGCCACGTTGGCCTCGGCCCAACCACATACCCCTACGGATAAGTGAGCGTAGCTTCCGGCAGCCGGCGGACTCCTGCTGTCCGGGAGCGTTCGGGCGCGCATGGAATGAGTTCCCTTCGGAGCCAGCTGGCAGGTGCAGATGCGGGCGGGAATCTGGCGGAAATGCTTGTTTTTCGGGGTGTGGGTCGCCGGGGCGCTCCTGGCGGCTTCGACCGCAAACGCGGTGAGCTACAACCTCGAACTGCGCCACCTGACGGGCGGGTCCGCCAACCCGTGGGCGCGCAACGTATACATCTGCCACGACTGCACGCTCGAGCAGTTTCTCGCGGTCCCGCTGCCGGGCCCGAACTGGGAGAAGAACTCGTCGGCAGGGAACGGGCGCCTGTTTCTGCCGGACGCGGGTACGAACATTCCGCCGCCCGGGGACACTCTCACCA